>CAZVZI010000252.1:0-3343 GCA_964631455.1 uncultured Thermodesulfobacteriota bacterium
CAACCTCTTCATCTGCAAACGGCAGGAGCCTTGGTTTTTTTTCTACAAGAGTTACTCTTACGCCAAGGGCTGTGAATATGCATGCATATTCACAGCCTATAACTCCGCCGCCGATGATGGCAAGGGTTGCCGGAATGTTGTCTATCTTTAGGATAGTGTCTGTATCATATATATGGTTTTTGTCAAACGGAACCTCTTTGGGTCTAAGCGGCCTTGTGCCAGTTGCTATAATGATAGTCTCTCCATAGAGTTCTTCGGAACCGGAGGCGCTTTTTACAGCCAGTCTGTGTTCGTCTATAAACGAGGCCTTTCCATAGATTATCTCTATATTGTTTCTGTTAAACTGGTCTATGATGACCTCCATCTGTTTTTTTATCACATCCATCTTTCTATGCATCAACTCCTGAAGGGTTACCTCTCTTCCGATGGCAAGCTGAAAACCAAAGATTGCCCTCTGTTTAAAACCGGAGAGAAAGAGCGCTGCTTCCCGCAAGGTCTTGCTGGGCAATGTTCCTGTGTGAAGTCCTGCGCCGCCGATATACGGCTGCCTTTCTATCACCGCAACTCTCTTCTTGAGTTTTGATGCCTGGAACGCAGCGCTTTGGCCGCCGGGGCCGGAGCCTATTATCAGAGCGTCAAATTTTTTCATAAATCAACCTCCGCTAATCCAAGGATATATCAAGATTGCTGAAAAGACAAGCCTCTGTACAAATAGGCGGAGTTTTTTTGGGCAAAACCCTATTTGTATATTACCTATAGAACGGCAGGGTAAAATAAAATTGGTAAAACTTAGACCCCACTGAACTTGCTGCAACAAAGTCTCTGGAAACCTGCCTGCACAAAAAAATTTAAAAACAATGGGGTCGGAACGAAGGTGCTGCAAAATTTAGTTTTTGCCCAAAAAATCTCAGCCTATTTATCAAAATTATACAGAAGATTGCATATTTTCCAAAGGCAAGGTATTATTAGCGCACAGACTGTGTCCATACTTGCAAGGGAGAGCGGCAAGAATGAAGAAGAAAAAAAATCTCATAACCATTGGCGTAGATTTGGGCGGGACCAAGGTGAAAGTGGCAATAGTAGGCAAAGGCGGAAACATATTATTTTCTCGTCGTTATTCTACTAATCCTCAAAAAGGTCATAATGGCGTCATAGCCGATATTACGACATATATTAAAGCTTGTATCAGCAGCACATCGGAAAATATAGCTGCTCTTGGCATCGGTGTGGCTGGTCAGGTGGAACCGGTTACCGGCATTGTTCAGTTTGCCCCCAATCTGGGATGGGAGGATGTTCCGCTTAAGAAAAAACTGGAAAAGAGGATTGGCCTTCCTGTAAGTGTTACAAACGATGTCCGCGCCGCTACTTACGGAGAGTGGTTCTATGGGGCAGGGCAGGGGGTGGACGACCTTGTAGGCATCTTTGTCGGCACAGGCATCGGCGGAGGCATTGTGAGCGGCGGCCGCATGATAGAAGGGTGCAGCAATACAGCCGGAGAACTTGGGCATATAACAATTGCGGCGGGCGGCAGACGCTGCCATTGTTCAAATCGCGGATGCCTTGAGGCGTATGCAGGAGGATGGGCTATTGCGGAAAGGGCAAAGGAGGCTGTAAAAGATGATATTATGGCAGGCCGTAAAATAATAAAGCTCGCAGGCGGCATTGAGAATATTTCTGCCGCTTCTGTCAGCAGGGCATACAAGGCAAAAGATCAGCTGGCTGCTCAATTGGTTGAGGAGACCGGCAAATATTTGTCCGAAGGCATGGTAGGCATTGTAAATGTCCTGAACCCGCGCCTTGTCATTTTCGGCGGAGGTGTTATTGAAAATCTGACCGCGCTTATTCCTATTGTGAAACAGGGGGTGAAAAAACACAGCCTTCAGGCTGCGGCAAGACCGCTCAAGATTGTCAAGGCCAAACTCGGCGACAATGCGGCGGCAGTGGGCGCAGCGGCATTAGCAAGGAACAATTTTTTTAAAACGTTATGACCTCTCTTGACCAACTTTGCATAAACACCTTGCGATTTCTTGCGGTGGATGCTGTGGAACAGGCCAAATCCGGGCATCCGGGTCTGCCTCTTGGCGCGGCGCCCATGATGTATGCAGTGTGGAACTGCTTTCTCCGGCATAATCCCAAAAATCCTTTGTGGTTCAACCGCGACCGTTTCATCCTATCGGCGGGGCACGGTTCAGCCCTGTTATATGCCATGCTTCATGTGACCGGATATGATCTTTCCCTTGACGAGATAAAGCATTTCCGTCAATGGGGGAGCAAAACCCCAGGCCATCCTGAATACGGACACGCGTCCGGGATTGAGGCTACCACCGGGCCACTGGGCCAGGGTTTTGCCATGGGCGTGGGTATGGCCATAGCAGAGAGATTTCTTGCCGCTCAATTTAATCGCCCCGGCTTTCCCGTGGTTGACCATTATACCTATGCAATAGTCTCTGATGGTGATCTTATGGAAGGCGTATCTTCCGAGGCTGCATCGCTTGCGGGAACCCTTGGCCTCGGCAAGCTCATCCATCTATACGACGACAACGATATATCCATAGAGGGGAATACGGATTCTGCTTTTACCGAGGATGTGAAAGGCCGATTTGCCGCATACAACTGGCAGGTATTATCCATAGCCGATGGAAACGATATTGAAAGCATTGCATCGGCAATCAGCGCAGCAAAGGCGGAAGAGGCAAGGCCGAGCCTCATCATTATAAAAACGCATATCGGCTACGGCAGTCCGAAGCAGGATACTGCCGCTGCCCATGGAGAGCCGCTGGGCCCGGAGGCAGCGGATAAGACAAAAACCAAATTAGGCTGGCCGCCGTTTCCCCCGTTCCATATCCCAGACGAAGCGTTGAATCATTTCAGAAAGGTTCTTGAACGTGGAGCAAAACAAGAAGAGGCTTGGAACTTACTTTTTGAAAATTATAAAAAGGCGCATCCTGAAATTGCGCTTCAATTTGAGCAGGCGCTTCACGGCAGGTTGCCGGAGACGTGGGAAAAGGCGCTTCCCCATTTTAAAACGGAGGACGGCGCTATTGCCACGCGCAGCGCATCAGGAAAGGTAATGAACAGCATCGCCGGGATCCTGCCTAATTTGGTGGGCGGCTCCGCAGACCTTGCGCCATCAACTATGACCTATCTGAATAACTGCGGCGATTTCTCCTCTCAAAACCCCAAAGGCCGCAATCTCCATTTCGGAGTTCGCGAACATGCTATGGCCGCTATTGTAAACGGCATGTCCCTTCACGGTGGTGTCATACCTTACGGCTCAACCTTTCTGATATTTTCGGATTATATGCGGCCTGCAATCCGCCTTGCTGCACTGATGCAGACCCAT
>CAZVZI010000253.1:0-3342 GCA_964631455.1 uncultured Thermodesulfobacteriota bacterium
AAGGTGGCGCGATCTGGCGGCTGAAGAATATCTGCTGTTTTATCAGAGCGGTGAAATGGAAAGACCGGATAACAACAGTTCCCTGATAGAATTACTTAGGAACAGGCATTTAAAGCTTTTCAGGAGCCTCCTGCTTTTGCATCCCGAAAGCGCAAAACAAATAAGTTGGGTTATATGAAAACCATCTCTAACCAAAAAGGCGCATCCATCATCGCGGTCATAGCCATTATGCTGATTCTTGCGGTCATGGGCGCGGCGCTTATTTCGCTTGTTACCACAGGCAGCGATGTGTCTGTGAATCAGTTGCAGTCCGAGCAGGCGCTGTATATTGCCGAGGGGGGAATGGAGAGGGCATTGTATCGGCTTAAAACAGGTACACTCTGCAACTCCCTTACAGAGAATAACGTGCCGTTAGCACAAGGGAATTTTGACATTACCGGCACTAACTATACCATTTCAAACACGCTTAGCGCAAATATTGTTGCCGGAGATACTACTATTCCTCTAACCTCTACCGCAGGTTTTGCGCCTGTAGGAAGGATTATGATTGAATCAGAGATAATAGACTACTATGGCATATCAGGGAATAATCTTACCAATGCTCTAAGAGGTGTAGCAGGAACAACCGCTGCAGCTCACTTAGCCGGCACAGCAACAGGGGAAGACCAGTGCAAGATTGTGTCAACCGGCGAAATCTCCGGCGGTCTGCTGACCACCCCTACTCGGGTCGTGGAGAGAAGCATGCAGAATCCCGGAGCAATGATTGTCTATGCAAAGGCTGCGGCAAACAACATCCCTTATTATAGACGCTGGGATGGAACTCAGTGGGGGCCTGAGCGACAGGCAACAACAGTTGGAGCCGGCAATACCATACAGTATCTGGTTTTAAAGTTTGCGCACACACGGAATGAGGCAATATTAGGAACTTTGGACTCAAGCGGTGACATTCGCGTGCAGGTGTGGAATGGAAATACAAATATATGGAGTGCAACCACCCTGTTGGCAGATGTCGGAGCAAGTGATGACTACAGGGGTTTTGATATTGAATATGAAACAGCTGACGACAGGGCTATTGTAGTTTACAATGATGGAACAGGGGACCCAGATTATCGTATCTGGGATGGTACGACATGGTCAGCGGCTGCAAATATTGTCATACCTACTGGCGGCGATCCCGTCTGGATAGAACTTGCCCCCAATCCTCTCAGCAACAGCAGTGAAATCGCTATGATTGTGCTTACCGACAGTGGCACGCCTGATGTCTACGGCATGCGGTGGACAGGGACAGTATGGGATGACATGCTTGCTGGTGGAACATGGGATGGCTCTGCATCTACTTCAACACAAAAGGCTATAGATGTTGCTTATGAACAGCAGTTAGGAAGGGCAATGTTTATCTGGGGCGATGCAACTGATGATAGACAGAGATGGCGCATCTGGGATGGCGCTGTCTTAAACGCGATAAACAATCTGGACATTGCAGCGATGAGCGGCACTGAGCGTGCCAACTGGATAAAGCTGGCTCCTGACCCTACCTCAAACCGACTTATGTATGGTGTTCAAGATGCCGCAAGGGACTTAAACACAAGGCTGTGGTCAGGCGCTGCATGGGACGGCAATCCACCGCATGCTGAGCATGATCCAAATACAGAGGATGTTGCAGACAGAAACTTTGATATAGTATTTGAGACCGACCCGGCAAATGCTGGCAAGGCATGGCTGGTGTGGGGAAACGGAGGAAACACGTCCAGAAAACAGTGGGGCGGGGCAGCCTGGGGTGGTGTAACTACTTTCGGAGATGATGCTGCGCTGGTTCAGTTAATGGCGCATCCAAGAACAGGCGTTATATTTACCGGTATTTACCAGTCTACTGGTTCAGCTACTGATGATATTACAGCGCTTCAAAATGTCGGCGGCGTATGGGAGCCTGCTGAGACAACTATCTGGAACGGTGGAATAACATCAAACCTTTATGAGCGAGTCTTTATTGCCCCTGAAAGATTTTTCCCTATTATTAACTGGAAAGAGGTTTATTAGTTTGGTCTTATTCGGGACACATCCCATTTATTTGACTCGTTCCCAAGCTGAAGCTTGGGAACGAGAAGAAGGACAACAGTTCTATTTTACCATAAAGAATTCCTTTGCCTTTGCGGCAAATTCCCGGATATCTGAAATCTTGTTTTTGACGGTCACTATATTTTGCCAGTTCATTTTAAGATACTGATGAATCGTCTCGTTTCTATGTTTCGTCAAGGGCGCTATTTTTAAAACGATTTCTCCAAGGAGTTCGTGACAGGCTAAAACCGTATCTTTATAGGTGTCCGGAATTGACAGCTTCTTACTCTTCAGGCACTCTTCGGCAATATCTACAATGCAAAGGATTAAGTCATTCACTGTTTTATCAAGTATGTTTCTGCTGTCCCTGTCCGCAAAATATCTGTCTCTGTCAATTATTTCTGTTTTATTCATGAAATATGCGATTGTTTCTTCAAGAAATGAAACGAGTCTTTCTGTTTTGATTTCAGGCTTCATACGCTGCTTCTCTCCTGAATCTTATGCCTTCCGATTCATGCAGAACACGGTCGCTTACATCATATAATTTGTCTTTATCAGGTTCTATCAAAGGTATCCCTTTTAGAGCTTCCTGAATGACAAATGGCGATTCGTTTTCGTCATCCAGAAAAAGTATTTTAATGTCCTTGTCAGAGGCCATTAATATCCTGTCAATGGCCTCTATTCGCACATCTTCGTCTTGACTATTCAGGTAAACTGCAATGTCTATGTCGGAGCGCAAATGCGGGTTGCCTTTGGCATAAGAGCCATATAGATAGGCAATGAGAACTGTCCCTTCTCCTTGCAATCCTTCCAAGACCTCTTTTATCCTTTGTATTTCATCTTTTTTAGCAGTTGTGTTCACGAAGGAAAAATAACATAGAGGGGTAGCTATTACAAGGGGTAAAATTTACAGACAATCCTTTCCGCGATAGGATGCTCGGGAAATCCTGGCATGAGGAGGATATTTCCGCAGATTGCAACAAGGGAGTGACAAGGGACATTTCCTCATATTTTTATGTCTGATATAAAAGCGCAAACCAAATACCTTGCCTCATATAAACCCGACTATCCTTTTTGACGAAATGAAACTTTGTAAATTGATTTCATAAGTTCTGTAGGATGGGCAATGCCCACTACAGACTTGGGAACGAGATGAAGAACAATGGTTCTGTTTTCTGCAAGAAGTGGCTGGGTAATATCTATCAAATTTTCATAGAAGGTAGAATTAACCAGCCTTTTTGTTTTTTTGACCTTTGTTTTTTTGATACCTTGACAAGCCATGTTAAC
>CAZVZI010000254.1:0-2341 GCA_964631455.1 uncultured Thermodesulfobacteriota bacterium
AGTTGTAATGATGAGGCGTGCGATTCCACGGATTTTGCCACAATTAAGTACGATTCTAATGGCCGTCAACTATGGGTTAGCCGCTACGGAAACAGTTTTTATAACTATGCTACAGCAATTGTTACAGATAGCGCCGGCAATGTTTATGTGACCGGGGGAAGCTATCCATCCATAAGTTGTCTGCGCCCGGATTATGTCACCATAAAGTATGATACTGATGGCAACCAATTATGGTCGGCAAAATATACATATGGTGGTTGTGATTATTGGGGTGCTATAGCAACTGATTTCCCAAATGCCATTGCGATAGATAATACAGGAAATATTTATGTGGCAGGATCAAGTTGTGCGGATATGTATAATTGCGGCATTGTTATTGTAAAGTATGATCAGCAAGGCAATCAACTCTGGGTTAGCCGATATGATAATGGAAACACGAATGATACTACATCTATGGCTTTAGATGATTCAGGGAATATCTATATAACTGGTTCTAGCTGTTTTACACTATTTTGCCAAACTAATTCTTGGTCAACTGACCTCAATCCCATCACATTGAAATTTGATGGCGATGGTAACCAATTATGGGAAGCAAGGTACATAGATGAGTATATGGGGGAAGCCTATGGTATCGCTTTGGATGGTTCAAAGAATGTATATATTACAGGATGGAGCAGTGAAGGAGATCCCGAATCTGTGGGTCACGGTTTGACGGTGAAGTATGATACGAACGGCAACAGACTGTGGCGTATATTATCATATATGGAGGGCGGAAATCGCGCTATCTCAGTTGATATTTCAGGAAATGCGTATATTGTTGGTAGTAGTGAAGCTCCTATCCTACAAATCGAATATCCGTATAATACTCGCAAGTATGATACAAATGGCAATCAACTATGGTCGGCAACACTTGAGGGTGGAGACGAGGCTATGGCCCTTGACATAGATGACGAAGGAAATGTTTATGTTACTGGCGTGGGCGCGGCAAGGATGGTGACCGCTATTATGTCACAGTAAAATATGATACCAACGGCAATGATCTTTGGAAACAACGTTATAATGGAAGGTATAGGCCTGCCCTTGCTGTTGACAGCGCTAAAAATGTCTATGTGACTGGCGCAGCATACGATACAAATCTTCTTACCGATTATGTGACGTTGAAGTATTCCCATGATTAGTTGATACTGAAAAATGAATAGGTAATAACGGATAAGCTAATGACTACCGCAACCAAAAAAGAATCCTTGTTGTTGACGACAAATTTATCTTCAGGATGTTACTTTACGATGTGCTATCAGAGGCAGGATACGATGTCCAACTGGCCGAGAACGGAAAACACGCATTCCAACTCCTCAATCAGACAAGCTGCGATATGGTAATTTCAGAGATAATTTTTATGCCTGAAATGGACGGTATAAGCCTTTACCACAAGATAGCGCAGGATTTGCCAGGGTTAAAAGACCGGGCAAGGCAATTCGGGGGACAGTTTATATACAGGTATGGAAGGGGAAAGGAAACGTTTCCCTTAACTGCCATCCATCAGCCTCAATCCCGAAAAACTTGACAATGTGTATAAAACAAATATGCTGTGTATGGGGGTTATGAAGGATGACTACTATTTTGAAAGTGAGGAAACAATTTCTCCTGGAATCAGATAAAATCAAATCTGTAAGCCGTGTAGGTTGGGTTGGTTTTATCAACCCAACCACTTCTTATTGAACTGTGGATTTAATAAATTAAAAAATTACCTGTAATTTTACTGAAAAATGCTATAATTTTGACATGATTACTGAAACCGACAAGAAAACAATTTACGAAATATCTAAAAAATACCGTGTAAAGCGGGTATTGCTTTTTGGTTCAAGCTTGAAACCGGAAAGAGAAAGCCGCGATATTGACATTGCGGTAGAAGGAATCCCGCCAAAAGATTTTTATAGCTATTATGGCGACCTGATGCTTTCTTTGTCAAAACCTGTTGATATAATAGATATTTCGGGAACATCTAAATTTATTAAATTGATAATCAGAGAAGGAGTTCTTCTCTATGGCTGATTATCAAGAAAATATTATTTCTAAATCACTTTCGGAAGAACTCAAGCGCTTTCTTGCCTTTAGACATTTCTTCAGTCATGCTTATGCTCTCTAATTATATCCTGAACGAATGAAACCTCTTGTAGCGGATGCCTCAAAAATATTTGAAATTTTCAAAAAGGAAATTAAAAAAATAAATTTTTAACCGGCCTATGCGCTGGATGGGCAGTAGAAATAAGAGCAAGATTTCACATAGAGCCGGAAACTAAAAAAAGAACCTTATAAAAGCGAGGAAAGAACAAATTAGGGA
>CAZVZI010000254.1:2351-3333 GCA_964631455.1 uncultured Thermodesulfobacteriota bacterium
AATTCCAAAAAACTCATGCAAAAGGCGCAGGGGATAATTCCCGGCGGCGTAAATAGCCCTGTGAGGGCGTTCAAGGCAATGGGCGGGAATCCGCTCTTTATAAAAAAGGCCAAGGGCTCAAAGATATATGATGCGGACGGCAACTGTTTTATAGATTATATAGGCTCGTGGGGCCCCGCGATCCTCGGCCATGCGCATCCAAAAGTAAATGCTGCATTAAAAAAAGCGGTTGACCGCGGCACGAGTTTTGGCGCGCCTACCGAGCTTGAGGTAACGCTGGCCGAATTGGTGCTTGAGGCGTTTCCGACAATGGACATGGTGCGGTTTGTAAACTCCGGCACAGAGGCGACAATGAGCGCAATTCGTCTTGCGCGGGCATACACAAAGAGGGATAAGATAATAAAATTTGAAGGGTGCTATCACGGCCACAGCGACGGCCTCCTGGTCAAGGCAGGAAGCGGAGCGGCGACCCTCGGCGTGCCGGACAGCCCCGGAGTCCCGGCGGACATTGCGAAGAATACTTACACGGCCATTTATAACGACATAACATCTGTGGAGGATATTATCAGAAACGATCCTGAAGGCGTGGCCTGCATCATAGTGGAGGGCGTGCCGGGCAACATGGGCGTTGTGCTTCCGCAGAGTGGCTTTTTAAAGGCGCTCAGGGATATGTGCAATCAGCATGGAATTGTTTTGATTGTGGACGAGGTGATGAGCGGATTTAGATTATGCTACGGCGGGGCGCAGAAGGTTTATGATGTTATTCCCGACATGACATGCCTCGGGAAGGTGATAGGCGGCGGTCTTCCTGTCGGCGCATTTGGCGGCAAGAAAAAAATAATGGAGATGCTTGCGCCATCCGGGCCTGTGTATCAGGCAGGCACATTATCCGGCAATCCCCTTGCGATGACAGCAGGCATAGAGACGCTCAAGATTTTAAAAGGCAAAGGGGTTTATGAAAAACTGGAAAAAACCACCAAAG
>CAZVZI010000255.1:0-3320 GCA_964631455.1 uncultured Thermodesulfobacteriota bacterium
TTATGCTTTTCCTCAAGCACGGCCAAAGTTTTCAAAGAGTCGGCGATGTCTTTCAGGCTGTCTTTGACGTCGCACATGTCGCTTGCAACGACTTTTATTTTTTCCTCAAGTCTTATCAGCCGCTCTTCTTCCATCTGTCAGTCTCCTCTTTTCTTATTCACTTGTTTAAAAGGTATTTATACTTGAGCCATCCTGCTTCCGATAGTTCTGCGTCTGTCTTGCCTTTCATGCTTTTTACCGTTTCTATTGTTGCCGTCAGGAAACCATTTTCCGCCCGCTCCAGCAAAAATTGCCCATTCAAACTGGCCGGGCAATCTTCAAATTCTGGTTTTGTATTATCTATTATCATATATTCCTCCTTAATTAAATTGCTGCCATGCTATTATTCTGCCCGCCTCATTGAAATTATTAAACCTCATCAACGAACCATCGCAGTAATGTATGCCTTCGCCCTTCCCACTATTCGCCGCCCCATACCAAACACCGGCAACCGATATTTGAAATATAATGTCAGTTTGATCCGAGGCCACTTGATATACGCCTGCCGCAGGCGTCCATGTGGCTGCGGCGGCAATAATTACATTGCCGCTTGATGTAATAACTGTGCTTATCTTGCCGCCTATAACGGCGCTGTTTGCTATTTTAGTTGCGATAATAGCGTCATTTGATATTTTATCGCTCGTTACGGCAGTGGGCGCTATTTTAGCGTTGGTCACGGACGCCGACGATAAATCTATCGGCGTTCCATTTTGTCTTGTAAAATTCCTTAATTTAAACGTAGTAGTTGTCTCGGCAAATACTTCAAAGGTATCGCCGGCGGCGCAAGTTATGTTTGCGCTGCCGGGTAAATCTATAGTTGCAGAATGCACAAGGATGAAGGCCGCATCTACAATACATCTCATCCATGCGCCCTCTTGAGGCGCAGTCGCAAAATCATTGATTGTTATCACACCGGTAATATGACGAGTATTGCCATCACTCAGCCAAATATTACAAGATGAAGCAGAGGCTACGGCGGCGCCTTTGACATCCAACAACAACATCTCCTTTGACATGGCTCCATTGTCCTTCCTCGGCAAAAACAAGGAATGCTCTACATCAACAAGCGTGCTGTCCACAACCGCGTCTTTTGTTGTGATTGTGGTTTCGTTAGCGGCGTATGAAGCGGATAGAACCTCCGAATAAACTACAGATGCCCCAAGATTGATTTTTAACCTTCTTGTTGCTTTGTAAATATCCGTTTGGTCGCCGTTGACCTTAAAAGAAGATGTGCTGATATACATAAATGTGAGGGACGGTTTATACCATTGCGAAGGATTTAACGTTGTTGCGGCTTTTAGGGTGCCATCTTCATTTAGCGCTACATCAAGTCTCTGATCAAGTGTGGGCTTCGTGCCTCTGGCATTGACAATCTCTGCGCCTAAACCTGCTGACAGTATTGCGCATTCAACCCATCCACTTTCCCCAAGAGTCAAATCATTAGTATAAACATACATCTGCTTTCTGTCTGTGCGCCAGCATTTTTGCCCAGCAGTCGCCGCTGACGGAAATGCTGTGCCACTAAAACTGCTGACCACTGAGGCGATGTGGTCTCTGATAATTTGATATAATCCCCCCAATGTCGTTGTACCCGATATTGGTTTTAACGGATCGTATGTCTGCGACATTTGTTCCTCCTTTAATATCCGTTTATTTGCATATCTACTTTGCCTGCAACTTTTGTATTTGACACATCAAGTAAATCTATGTGGAATCCGGTTTCCGTTTTATTGCTTATAACCGGGACTTTATTTAATGTGGAGTCAAGTAGTGTCGGCCTTATTGTTGGAATTATATAAAAACTCTGGCCATAGTTTGCAAAAAGAATGTCGTTGCCCGCCGCCGATACAATGAAGTCTTTTATCTCAAAATTCACATCCGGGACGTCTAAACTTAACAGTTCATTCAAGAGTTTAAATCTGCCTGTCTGCGAGACGATGTTTATGTTGAATTTGATTTTTACATATCTGAAATCATCCTGGATCGTCCCGGTATATTCTGCCCATGCGGAATATGAGATGTTGTCGTCGCTGGCCGCAAAATAAAACTTATAGTCAATCGGCATGGTTATATGAATATCGGTGTCTTCGGGATAACTCCGGTCTGTCCTGCCGGGATAACTCTGGTCTGTTGCGCCCATGTCTGCGCCATCTATCGCTTCCTGAATTCTAATCCACGTGTCGCCGTCTTTTAATGTGTCTATTGCATTGCTTATGTATTCGCCGTTCAGATTTACGCCGCCTGCATAGTTTGTGATGTCCGGCGTCTGGTCTGTCCATGCGGGGGCGTCTGTATCCGTGAGCGTGTGAGGCAGCATGAGCGCGTGGTATTGACTAATATAGACAAGATTGGTCTTTGCGCCATCGGCCTGATTTGTCTTTGTCATCTCATCCTGTGATAGAATGATATTCAGATTTTCATTTATGCCGCGCAGGGTTATATCTACGCTTGCCGCATCTTTGGAATATAATTTTGATTCGTCTATTGCTTTTATTAAAAAGCGGTATGTGCCGTTTAATTCTGCCTGCCACGAAAACTGATTGGAAGATACTTTATTTATAATGATTCTTGCGGCTTCCCAATTTGTCCCCATCCTGATTTCGTATCCCCATAAATCGGCGTCCGGGATATGCATCCAATTGAAATCAATGAATTGCCCATTCTGCTTTGCCGTGAAGTTGGTAACATTGCTCGGCAGGTCTAACTTGCCGAGGGTATAAATGCTTGCCTTCGGCGCATTCTGAATGGATTGCTTTGCGCCCGCTGTATTGACTGTTACAATTGCAACCTGATATGTCTTGTTGTTTTCTACATTTTGGATAGCGCATATTCCGTTGTAAGATATGCCTGCATAGAGCCAGCCGCCGCCGGTGTTATGCCAGATTTCAGCGTATGAGAATACTGAAGAGGCAGGGATACTAAAAGAGACATTGATTGTATCGGTTATTTTGCCGTCTTTGCCTTTGATTAAGAGTTCATCAAGCGCAATATCTGTAACCGCAGGATATGCTTCAAGGCTTGAATAATTCAACGTGGGAAGCGCAGGCTGTTCAAGATCTGAATTGTAGATGGATGCGTTATATTCTATCGCGGATATTTTAAAATTCATATCCTGCGACGGCTGTATATCCGTTATGCGGAATGGCTTTGTGATGAGGGTTGACTCTCCAAATGAATATATGTCGTATTGAGCGGGGATTGTGGCAAATGCAGACGATAGGGTTAGTATTGTGTATGTCCCTGGCCCGTCTATAACTGTCTTTTGCACGCGGCTGTCGTCT
>CAZVZI010000256.1:0-2528 GCA_964631455.1 uncultured Thermodesulfobacteriota bacterium
GTCTTCTTTTAACTCTATGCCGCCGTGGTCGCTGGCAATGGCTATTTTTTGCATCCTGTATTTTCTCCTCAATTTCAAATCACAAAATCAAAAGTTTAAATGAATAGATAAGAAATCAACAATACATAGGCAATTACAAACTTAATAGAGCAGGTTGCAAACCCGCTCCCACAAAAGAGTTCTACACATATCGTCTAACAATTCGACTTTTTTGTTTTACAGTTTTTTTCCTTTTGCTTTTGATTTTCTTGTATTTCGCCGGACTTTCAAAAAGTGTCGGAATCTTTAATTGCTTACTATTTTCTATTTCAGGGTAAGCGATGGAATTAAATTCTCCGTTTTTGAATTTGCCGGTGTATTCTCCATTTTCTTTTCGCTGCTTGAATGTTTTTGTTACAAAATGTTTTTGTAATTCCTCTTGTATAGTCTTTCTTTCGGAAGGACTGTTTTCAAGCCTTTTTTTTGCAAGTTCAATATATTCTGCTGAAACATCTATTCCAATAAATTTTTTATTCAAGAGTTTTGCCGCAACTAAAGTTGTTCCACTGCCGCAATATGGGTCAATCACAATTCCATCTCTCTCATTTAAAATTGACGCTATTATCCTTGCCGGCAATTCTACGGGAAACGGAGCAGGGTGCGGATTTGAACGTTCAGGCGGCAATCGCCAAATAGAAGTCAGCAAAGCGTGTTTAGATGCAAGTTCTTCGCCAATCAAATTATTTTCAGAAGATTTTTGCAGCCAAAAGATTCTTTCATCCACCTGCCAAAATCTCCACCCTCGTATATTTGCGGCAATCATCCTATCCCAAATAATTTCTTGCCGGATATTCCATTTTGTTTTTGAAATCCACTCGTAAGGGTGCAATAACTTTCCCTTTTCCCAACGAATCTTATGATTATAAAAAAATGAGCCTCCCTCTTTAGTTATGCGATACAATTCATTCAATACCGCAATTTGCTCTTGCTGGTATGCGACCTCGCTTTTCTTGTCGGTGGCAGAATCATACAACACATTTTTTACCAACCAGCCTTTTTGTTTTTCACCTTTGTTGTATGGTGGGGAAGTAATGCCCAAATCAACATAGTTGGATTTTACTTTTTTTAATACATCCAGCGAGTTGCCTTGTATAATATCGTTTGCAGGGGTTATCATGCTTCGTATTCCATTAAATAGGTAAAGAAATTTTTGTTGAAGTATTTTTTATTCCGCTCAACAGAAACCTTATTGAGATAAACCACCTTCAAACTTTTATATTCTTGATAGTGGCTAAAATTGAATGTAGCCATCCTTGTGTAAGTTCCCTTTACTCTTTTTTCCGGCAATTGCTTTTTCAATCTTTCATATACTGTTTTGAATGGAAATTCTAAAACATACTGCAACTCTCCATCTACAAAACCACTTGAAAGAATATTTAGATTCACTTTCGCATCTTTCTCTAATCGTTCTAATGTGTAGTCGTTAAAACCGCCTTCGCCATTAAGTTTTGATTTTGTTTTCTTTAATTCGTAGCCTTCTGTTTGAATATTTTTCGGCTTTGCTTCGCAAGAGATTGATTTGCCTCCAATGGCCGAGTTCTGTTTGTAACCGTTATAACCTAATTTGTTGGGGTTATGCTGATACCCGGCAATTAAAACGGTAACATATTCGCGCAAACTGGAGGAATTTTTGTCGTTTATATACGCAGTAAGAAGATCGGTAAGTATGGAAATCAAATTATCTTTTGATTTGCTCAAAAGAAGTTCGCTCAACTCTTTGTGCGGTCTGGTAGCGTAACAGACAACGATTTGTGAAAGGTCTTGGTTCATAGATTTCTTTCTTTATTGAAGATGGATTATTCAAACCTCTTAAATACCAGTGTTGCATTGGTTCCGCCAAAACCAAAGGAATTTGACATGGCAACATTTATCTTCTTTTCCCTTGCCTTGTTCGGCACATAATCCAAATCGCATTCCGGATCGGAGGTTTCATAATTTATTGTCGGCGGCATTATATTGTGATAAGTGGAAAGAGCCGTTATCACCGCTTCTATGCCGCCGGCAGCCCCCAGCAAATGCCCTGTCATGCTCTTTGTGGAACTCACTGCCAGTCTTTTTGCATATCCCTTGAAAACCTTTTTTATTGCCATAGTTTCAGCCGCATCGCCTACAGGAGTTGATGTGCCGTGGGCATTGATATAATCCACATCTTGCGGATTTACTCCGCCGGATTTCAAAGCCATGTTCATGCATCTCACCGCGCCCTCGCCTTCCGGCGCAGGGTTTGTTATATGAAAGGCATCGGCGGTCATTCCGTAACCGATAATTTCGGCATAAATTCTCGCCCCGCGTTTTTTAGCGGTCTCCATCTCTTCAAGAACCAATATCCCTGCGCCCTCGCCGAGAATGAAACCATCCCTGTTTTTATCAAAGGGGCGACTGGCTTTTTCCGGTGCGTCGTTCCTGGTGGAAAGGGCTTTCATTGAACTGAATCCGGCAACACAGAGCGGCGTTATGACAGACTCTGTTCCACCTGCAATCATTACATC
>CAZVZI010000256.1:2538-3289 GCA_964631455.1 uncultured Thermodesulfobacteriota bacterium
AGGCGTCTCCTATTGAATTGTTGCCTGTGGCACATGCGGTTACCGCACTGCTATTCGGGCCTTTTGCTCCAAGCTGTATGGACACTTGGCCGGACGCAAGATTTATGATGACCATGGGTATAAAAAACGGCGTTACCCTGCCAGGCCCTTTTTCCTTTAATACGGTGTGCCAGTGTTCAATTGCAGGAAGGCCGCCGATGCCTGACCCTATGTAGACCCCGACCCTTTCGGCATTCTCTGACGTTACCTCCAATCCTGCGTCTTTTGCAGCCATGATGCTTGCCGCCATCGCATAATGGATAAAGGTGTCCATCTTTTTAATCTCTTTTTTTTCTATAAATTCTTCCGGATTAAAATCAGGAACCTCGCCTGCTATCTGAACAGGATAGTTTGCGGCATCAAACCTGGTAATCCGCCTTATGCCGGATTTGCCTTCGACAATCCCTCGCCAGTTTTTTTCCATGCCTGTCCCAAGCGGGCTGATAATCCCGACTCCGGTGACAACAATGAGTCTTTTCATATTACCCTTCGGTTCTTCCTACTTTGCCGCCTTTTTATTTATGTAATCAACGGCATCCTTGACGGTCTTAATCTTTTCGGCATCCTCATCAGGTATCTCTATGTTGAATTCCTCTTCAAATGCCATCACCATCTCTACCGTATCAAGCGAGTCCGCTCCCAAGTCATCAACAAAAGACGCCTCTGACTTTACCTCCTCCTCGGTTACACCCAACTGGTCAACGATAATCTT
>CAZVZI010000257.1:0-1659 GCA_964631455.1 uncultured Thermodesulfobacteriota bacterium
AATTAGTGGATTAAAAATATGATGCAAAAAATATTACCTCCAAAGCTTGATAAAAATAAATCGATTGGCATTGTTGCTCCGGCTGATCCTGTCGCTGGCGTGTGTCCCGAAGATACTATAAAGAGAGGTTACGAATATTTAAGAAGTAAAGGATTTTCAGTCATCGAAGGTCGCTCTGTTAAACTACTCACGCAGAAACATACAGCCGGAATAGCCTCTTTTAGAGTCAAGGATATTCATGATTTCGTCAAAAGAGATGACATCGGATGTATCATGGCCTTTTGGGGCGGGTTTAATACCAATCAGCTTCTTGATCAATTAGACTATGAACTTATCAAGAAAAAACCAAAAATTTTCATTGGTTATTCTGATGTGACGGCATTAATAACCGCCATTACGACTAAAACGGGATTGATCACATTCTCGGGACCTGGGGTTATTTCCTTTGCAAAACCCGAACCATTTGATTACACATGGGATTATTTTGAAAAAATGTGTATTAAACCTCAAGAAGATATTATTATCGAACCATCAAAAGAATATGCGGACGATCTTTATTTCCTAAGGGAAGATAATGATCATCGGATTAAAAAAACCAACGAGGGTATCAAGGTATTTAATCAAGGTAATGCAGTTGGTGAAGTAGTTGCCGGTAATCTTCAGACTCTATTAATTCTACAAGGTACTCAGTATTTACCCGATATGACAGGTAAAATCCTCTTTATCGAAGAGGATGAAACAAGCACTCCGGCTCATGTCGACAGATTTATTTATCAATGTAAACAGCTCGGGTGGTTTGATAAAATCGCCGGGCTCGTCGTAGGAAGATTTACCGCACAGTCAAGTTTCTCGCCAGAGGATTCCTTGGAAGATATTCTTAAAGAATATCTTTCTGACACTAAGTTTCCAGTGCTTTATAACGTAGATTTTGGACATTCTGATCCTTTGATAACTATACCAAATGGAGGAATTACTGAAATTAACACAAAAGAAAAACGAATAATTTTCAAAAAGGCTGTAGTGTAGCTGACTACTAAACGACATATGAAAAATACTAGCAGAAAATCAAATAAAATACTGTCCAACAAAGGAAATGAACTTTATCATGTAGTCAGTAGTGTCCTAAAAAATAAAAGAGGTATTTTAAACTTAGCTAGTAAACACAAGACTCCGTTCTACGTTTTTGACCAAAAAGCTCTTAATGATTCCATTAACTTGTTTTTAAATTCTTTCAAAAAAGAATTACCCTCGTTCAAGGCTTACTATGCTATGAAGATTAACCATCATCCTTTCATCATTAAATACGCCGTAGAAAAAGGTCTTGGTTTGGATGTCGGCAGTCCTAGAGAGATAGATATGGCCATTGAGGCTGGATGTAAGGATATCTTGTATTTTAGTCCTGGTAAAACAGAAGATGATTTAAAGCATGCTCTAAAATACTCATCAGTCATTACCATCAATATGGATAGTTTCAGTGAGTTAGATAAACTTGGCAGATTAACTAATCATCTTAAAACCAAAATTAAAGCAGGAATCAGAGTTCATACGGATTTATCCGGAGACTGGAAAAAATACGGCATTCATATAACAAATTTTAAGAAATTCTGGAGAAAAGCCGAAAAATATTCTTTCATTGATCTTTGCGGGATACATTTTCAT
>CAZVZI010000257.1:1669-3247 GCA_964631455.1 uncultured Thermodesulfobacteriota bacterium
AATAAGGATGCTTCTTTTTATGAGAATACAATCAAAGAGCTCGGCTCTTATCTTAAAAATAATTTACAAACGAACGATCTGAGAAAGATTAAGTATATTGATTTTGGAGGAGGATTCGAAGTCTACGAATCGGAGGGCATCATACAAAAAGCTAAACAAGAACATGATTATCTGGTCCGTGATGCTATAAAGATTGAAGCATATGCAAAAAGGATAGGCGTAGCAATACGAACCCATTTAAGTCCGATTTTAAATACCACGTATTACTCAGAACCAGGAAGAATTATTTGTAATGATTCTATGTTTGTAGTTTTATCGGTTGCAGACAGGAAAGATGATAACAATGTGGTTCTAGATGGTGGAGTGAACATGGTGGGCTGGCAACGTTTTGAATATGAATACTTTCCGTTGATCAACATATCTAATCCTTCAAAAAAAGAAATTGGGTGTAATATGTGGGGCAATCTATGCACGACTTGGGATA
This sequence comes from uncultured Thermodesulfobacteriota bacterium, assembly GCA_964631455.1. GTDB lineage: Bacteria > Desulfobacterota > GWC2-55-46 > UBA9637 > UBA9637 > JACRNJ01. The sequence continues at coordinate 2,154 of CAZVZI010000257.1, forward strand.
TCTGGGGTTATCGTTGCTACTCTAAAAAAATAAGGGAGGGTGATTTCATTGTTGTGCCAAATCAAGGCGCACTCACATATTCTCTGGCACAGAATTTTATTCAACCAATACCACCGGTATGCGAATTATAATTTAATAAAAATATGAAAAAAGAATCATCGATTACACTAGATTACATCAAAAATCTTTCTTATACGGATTTTGTCGGTTTGATTAATCAATGGAATGTCTTGCCTGGATCGTTCGTCACTCTTTCAAAATGGGCTCGCTTTTCCGATCTGAATAAAAAATCCAATTTATTGGAAGTAGCCTGTACTACTGGTTTTTCTTCGCGAGAGCTGGCATTGCTTTCAGGGTGTAAAGGAGAAGGTTTTGACCCTTCGGAAAAGTCTGTAAAAATGGCTAATTATAATAAAAAAAAGTACGCTCCAGATATAAATTTTTCCTATAAAGTTGCGGACGGCTACAAATTCGAAACAAAAAAACCATTTACTCATATAGTGGTTGGGGCATCACTTGGTTTCTTTCCTGATCCTGCAAAAATGCTAGAAAAATGCATAAGTATGCTGACCGATAGTGGTTATATTTTAGCATCGCCTTTTTATGTGACAAAACAGATACCAGAAGTATTGATCAAAAGAGCACAAAAAGTATTCGAAATTACACCGACATCCGTTCCATACAAAGAGATCATGAAATTGTACAATAAGCTTGAGGTTGTATTTGAAGAACGAAATGATCTAGTCCAGGAAACAGAGGAGGAACTTCATCATTACTGTAAAAGTACAATAGACCGTGCATGTAAGATGTTAAAAATTGAAGACAAAGAGGTTTATAAAGCTATGTACGACAGACTCTACGAAGTAAAGAAAATGTCGAATGATCTGCGTCCATATCAGATGTATAGCGTCTTAGTTTTAAGGTATAGGAAAAATGTATATCCCAACAGATTTGTTGAATTATTTTAATTATGATCTTAACCGGAAGTAAAATCAAAGAAGAGATTAATGCTGGAAATATTGTTATTGAGCCTTTTTCCGAAAATCAGGTTAATCCAAATAGTTACAATTACCGACTTGGTTCAACTATTAAGG
>CAZVZI010000258.1:0-696 GCA_964631455.1 uncultured Thermodesulfobacteriota bacterium
ACAAAGGTGTAAAGAGGGAGGTGCGCCTCTATCCTGATATGGAGTCTCTGAATTATGAAGCAGCCAAAACCATTGCAGACTTGATACATTCGGCCGTTAGCAAGAAATCATACTTTACTATTGTTCTGGCAGGAGGCCGCACCCCGGCACGTCTGTATACAGTATTAGCCGAACGATTCGGCAAACAAATTCCCTGGAGCCATGTTCATATCTTCTGGGGAGATGAGCGATATGTGCCTCATAATCATCAGGAGAGCAATTTTGCGATGGCGTATAAAAACCTTTTATCAAAAATTGACATATCCCGGCAAAATATCCATCCTATACCCACGGAAAACCATGACCCGGATAAAGACGCGCAGAAATATGAACAGATGATTAGAAAGTTCTTTTTGCAAAAAGGCTTTTTTCCCCATGCTTTGACCTCATCTTGCTCGGCGTGGGAAGCGACGGCCACACTGTTTCTCTTTTTCCGGGAGACTCTGCATTGCAAGAAAAAAGACGGTGGGTTGCGCCGGTTCTTGCGCCTGCGGATTATTCAATAAGAAAGAGGATAACACTAACCCTTGCTGCAATAAACAGCGCTGCTAATGTTATTTTTATCGCGCCGGGAAGCGAGAAAGAATGGCGGTTAAGGCAATACTTGAACATACGGCAAGCGCTGAAAATTTCTATCCTGCGTCTATGGTTCGTCCG
>CAZVZI010000258.1:706-3234 GCA_964631455.1 uncultured Thermodesulfobacteriota bacterium
AGAAGACTATCTGGTTTGTGGATGAAAAAACTTGCCCCAAAAACCAGCTAAATATCATTTAGGCTATCAAATACATATTGTGTTCAAAAAACTCCCTTTATTCGTCAGGCATACATTTTATTATGACCTCAAGGCCGCCATGTTTTTCGGCATATTCGGCGGCGCCCTTTTCCCATTTATCGCCATTATCGGAAGAAAGATAGGCGCAACTGAGTTTCAGATTGCCCTGCTTATGGCGGCGCCTTACATTGCCAATGCCTTCGCGCTCCTCTGGACAGAGGATATTCTCGGTGTGGGCAGGGTCTGGTATGTGGTATGGCCGAATGCCATAGGCAGGGCAGTCCTTATAGCCATGTTTTTCGTTGCCGACCCTTTTACCTACACCTTGCTTATATTCATCTACATGATAATAACCGCAATTCCATTTTCGTCTTATGCCTCTGTCATGAAGACCAATTATCCTGACAAAGACAGGGGAATGCTCATGAGCTATATAAGGATAGGGACTGCCTGTTTCTGGATTGCGGCTTCCACAATCTCAGGATGGATTTTAGAAAGAGGGACAGAGAATTACCATTACCTGTTTCCTGTTGCCGCCATCTTTGGCATATTATCTGCGCTTGAGTTCAGAAATATAAGGGTGAGGAGGGAAGAAAAAAACAGAGAAGATTTTGCTGCTTTTTCACATATTGCAGCGCCTTTTAAGAACAGGTCATTTGTAATATTCTTGCTGGCCTATTCTGTATTTGAATTCGGATTGCTGATCATTCTGCCGCTTTTTCCGTTGATTCAGGTGGATAAGGCGCATATACCTAATTTTGTCGCAGGTATCTTCGGAACCGTTTTTTCAGGGATGTGGCTTGCAGGCTTTTTTTTCTGGGGGCGATTCATAGACAAGCATCCTCTGTCAAGTTTGCTGGCATTATTATTTTTGACTGCAAGCGGACTGCCTCTCATATATCTTTTTACATACAATCTCTGGTTTCTGGGAATTGCCCAGGGGATTGCCGGTTTTGTATTTGCCGCAATAGAGCTTGTGGGTTATGTTGTGATTACAAGGATGGCTTCTCCAAAAGAAACGCCCAGATACATGGCTGTTCATACTGTTTTAGGCGGGTTTCGCGGGGCGACTGCGCCGTTCCTTGGCCCGATAATAATGAACATGTTCGGCGTAGACGCTGCGTTTGCCGTTTCAATAGCCTTTATGATTTTTGCATTGGTTCTTATAAAAAGCAAGAGGCTCTAAACCGCGGCCGCCAGAATTTGACTTTTATCATATCTATATCGTGTTGAGTTATTGTAGAATAGAAATCAGAAGGGATATAAAACATGGAATATACACTTGAACATATACTTGATGTAAGAGAGTTGCAGCCAAAGGAAAGGCACCAAAAGATATTCGGGACATTTAAAGGGCTTAAGCCGGGAGAGTCTTTTGTCCTCGTAAACGATCATGAGCCGAAGCCATTGTTGTATCAGTTTCAGGCAGAGCATCATGGCGAGTTTGATTGGTGGGTTCTGGAGCAGGGGCCGCAGGTATGGAGGGTTGTGATTGGAAAAAGAGAGGCAAATGACCCCAAAAGGACAGTCACGGAATTCTTGCAGACAGACCACAAGAGACTTGATAAAATATTTAACAGGTTTCTCACTGCTGTTAAAGAAAAAAAATGGGATGAGGCATCCAAGGGCTTTAGGGAATTCAGGATAGGGCTTAAAAGACATATAAAGGCGGAGGAGGATATGCTTTTTCCTGTCTTTGAACAAAAGACAGGCATGCATAAAGACGGGCCTACTGTTGTTATGAAGATGGAGCACCGGGAGATTCAGGAACTGCTGGACAAGATACTCGCAGCCACAGACACTAAAGATGAGGCTCAAATTACCGAAGCCGCAAACATAATAGTGAATATCCTTACAGACCACAATATGAAGGAAGATCGCATACTCTACCCCAAGTCTGATGAATTTCTTTCAGAGGCAGAGAGGTCTGATGTGGTGAAGAGGGCGCAGCTTATTTAATATTACACTTTGACATTCTGACACCATAATAATGCCATGCTAAAACTTTCTTTATTTCTCCATATCGTCGCCACCCTGTTTTGGATAGGCGGGATGCTGTTTTTAACCCTGGTTATTGTGCCGTTTTTAAAGACAATACAGGATACGAAGGAACGTTCAAGGATATATCAGGTTGTCGGCAAACGTTTCAGGTTCTGGGGCTGGGTTGCAATATCAATCATGGTAATAACAGGCCCGTTAAACCTCTATTTGATGGGAATGCCTTTGTCTAACCTTATTGACCCTTCTTTTCACTCAACCCAGTATGGTAAAACGCTTGCCATTAAGATATCATTGGTCATTCTCATAATATCTACAAGCCTGCTTCATGATTTTATACTCGGTCCCAAGGCAAAAAGCTCGGCAGGTTACAGCAATATTGCCAAATGGCTTGGAAGGTCTAATCTTTTAATAGCTCTTGCCATCGTGCTTTTTGCGGTATTTTTGAGGCTGGGGGGGTTTTAATAAAA
>CAZVZI010000259.1:0-3217 GCA_964631455.1 uncultured Thermodesulfobacteriota bacterium
AGAGATGCAATTTAGAGCTTAAATTAAAAGAGCATCACCTGCCGATATTTCCTGTGCCTGACAACGGTGATATTGACATCTTATTTGAAAAGCAGGCAAGGCATGGCTTGGAAAAAAGACTGGCAGACATGCATAACAAAGGAGAAGATGCAGAGGGCCAAAAGTGGCGCTACTACGAAAGACTGGAAAAGGAGCTTAAGGTAGTTAAGGCAATGGGTTTTCCAGGATATTTCCTCATAGTGGCGGATTTTATAGACTTTGCAAAGAAAAGCAGCATACCGGTAGGGCCTGGAAGAGGGTCTGCCGCAGGCAGTCTGGTTGCATATGCGCTCGGCATTACAAATTTAGACCCGATACAGCACAATCTTTTGTTTGAAAGATTTCTTAACCCCGACAGGATAAGCCTTCCTGATATTGATATAGATTTCTGCATTCAAGGCAGGGATGATGTTATAAAATATGTCTCGGAAAAATACGGCAAAGATAACGTCAGCCAGATAATAACCTTCGGCCAGATGAAGGCAAAGGCAGTTATAAGGGATGTGGGCAGGGCGATGGATATACCATACAGCGAGGTTGACAGGATAGCTAAGCTTGTCCCCAATGTGTTGAATATAACTATTGAAGACGCCGTTAAACAGGAACCGAGACTCAAGGAGCATATTGACAAGGATGCGCGGATTAAGGAGTTGATAGATGTGGCAAAGACGCTTGAGGGGCTTCCGCGGCACGCATCAACCCATGCCGCAGGCGTTGTTATATCCAATAAGCCTTTGATAGAGTATCTGCCGCTTTACAAAGGGCCGAAAGAAGAGGTTGTAACAACGCAGTATGCGATGAAGGATGTTGAAAAGATAGGCCTTGTAAAATTCGACTTTCTCGGTTTAAAAACCCTGACTGTTATAGACAGGACGGTAAAAATTCTCAAAGAGAATAAGGGGGCAGAGCTTGACATAGATAATTTAAAGCTTGATGACGCCGATACCTACAAACTTCTGAGTTCCGGCAACACCAACGGCGTATTCCAGCTTGAAAGCTCAGGCATCAAAGACCTGCTCAGAAAGCTGAAGCCTGAAACATTTGAAGATATTATGTCGGTCGTCGCCCTGTATAGGCCGGGCCCGCTTCAGAGCGGCATGGTTGACGATTTCATAAAGAGAAAGCACGGCAAGGCGGCCATTAAATATGAACTGCCGCAATTAAAAGAGATGCTGGCCAATACTTACGGCGTTATTGTCTATCAGGAGCAGGTCATGGAAATCGCCAAGGTTCTTGCGGGCTTCAGCCCAGGCGATGCTGATATACTCAGAAAGGCGATGGGGAAAAAACTTCCTGAAGAGATGGTTGTTCAAAGGGAAAGATTTATTGAAGGCGCAAAGAAAAACAAGTTGGAGCAGAAGAAGGCGGAAAAGATTTTTGACCTTATGGCAAATTTCGCGGGATACGGATTTAACAAATCCCACAGCGCCGCATACGCCCTGATTGCATATCAGACCGCATATCTCAAGGCGCATCATCCTGTGGAGTTTATGGCAGCGCTTCTGAGCTCGGATATGGGGAATACGGACAACATCATAAAATATATAGGCGAGTGCCGTGATATGGCAATCGGGATACTGCCGCCGGATATAAATGAATCCGAAACCACCTTTACCGTTATTGGAAATAAGATACGATTTGGTCTCGCAGCGGTAAAAAATGTTGGCGAGGCTGCCATAGATGTGATATTAAAGACAAGAGAAGAATCCGGGCCATTTTCGTCTATTATGGATTTTTGCGCAAGGGTTGACATGCGGAAGGTAAATAAGCGGGTTATGGAAAGTCTGATAAAATGCGGGGCTTTTGACTTTACAGGGGCAAAAAGGGCGCAGCTTATGGCATCCCTTGATAAGATTATGGACATATCGCAGGCCATGCAGAAAGACAGGGATAACGGCCAGATAAGCATATTTGGAGCGGCATTGGGGACAGATTTGAAATCAGCCCCAGTGCTTCCACAAATAGAGGAGTGGCATGAAAGCCAGCTTTTAAGCCACGAGAAAGAGGCGCTCGGCTTTTATATTACAAGCCATCCGCTTGCAAAATATGCGGAAGAGCTTAAGCAGTTGGCAAATACCGACACGGACGGCATAAAAGAAAAACAAGACGGAGATGAGGTGAGTATTGCCGGCATAGCGGCGGCTGTAAAGGAGATAAATACAAAAAAGGGCGACAGGATGGCTTTTGTTACACTGGAGGACCTCAAGGGTTCTGTTGAGGTAGTCGTATTTTCCGATGTGTATAAAAATGCCGCTTCTTGCTTTAGCGGCGATGAGCCGATTTTTGTAAAAGGCAAGATTGATAAGGGCGAGGAGAATGTAAAGATTATTGCGAGCGCCGTGTTTCCTCTGGCCGGGGTGAAGCTGAAGCATCCCGCAGCGCAGGTAAAAGAAATGATTGCCCCCGTTAGAAGTCCGCATACAGAAAACAATACGGCAATCAACCAGTCAGTTATTTTTAAAACCGAGACTTCTAACGGGGTTCATATCAAAGCAGGCGCTGTCAGGCTTAAGAACGGCTCTCTGGAAGAGATAAAGGGTATTTTAAATGCCCATTCAGGCAATGTCCCTGTCTATTTCCATATTTTGCTGGATGAGCGGGAAGTGGTAATTGCAGTGTCCGAAGAACTCAGGGTTGCCCCTTCTGAAAAGTTTATAAAAGACATTGAGACGTTTTTGGGCGAGGGAAGCGTCAGGATTGGGAATAAGCAAGTGGGAGGTGTTTGTTAAGATGGCGCTTCAACAATTTCTGGAATTTGAAAAACCTGTGGTTGAATTGGAAAAGGCGATAGAAGATCTCAAGCAGGCAGCCTTGGATACAAAGGTTGATAACAGCCATGAGATAGAAAGGCTGAGCCAGGATGCAATGCGGCTTCAGGAGGAGATATTCTCAAATCTTACGCCGTGGCAGATAACACAGCTTGCCAGGCATCCGCTTAGGCCATACACGTTGGATTATACGCCGCGCCTGTTCAAAGATTTCATTGAACTGCACGGCGACAGAAATTTTCGGGACGACCCTGCTATAGTCGGCGGCCTTGCAATGTTTGAGAATGAGCCTGTCATGGTTATAGGCCACCAGAAGGGGAGAACGACAAAGGAAAAAGTCTTCAGAAATTTTGGCATGCCCAATCCCGAAGGCTACCGCAAGGCTGTCCGGCTTATGAGCATGGCGGAGC
>CAZVZI010000260.1:0-3194 GCA_964631455.1 uncultured Thermodesulfobacteriota bacterium
TTAAACAAACGTCCGGCAGATTCCCTTGTTTCAAATACAACGCGGCTGGCGTCCAAGGCCATTCTGTGGCCGCTCCTGCCCGGGTTTCCGCCGATATGTCTCAGGATATAATCTATCCTTTGGTAGACCGATTCGGGTTTCGGATACGATGTTGCTGCATTATCAAAGTATATCATGGCTCTATAATATCAATTCTTATGAATAGTTCAAGAAAAGAGTAAAAAATAGAGATAGAATATTTCCCCTCCCCTTGCGGGAGGGGGCGAGGGGGAGGGGTAGCCTTCATGGATATTGTATCACCCTCCCCTTAATCCCCCTCCCGTCAAGGGAGGGGAAACTTTTGGAAAGTTCTGTGTCTACTTTTCGGAAAAAGTGCCTCCTTGCCATTCATAAAGTTTGTGCTATACTATGTTTAAAATTTCAGGAGTCGCATGAAAAGACCCCGCATTTCACTCATACAAAAGGCATTGCTTGCCGTTACGCTCATACTTCTTCCCATCCTAATCACCTTTCTCTATACCTACGGCAAGGACAAGGAATTATTAAAGGAAGCTGCCCTGAAAAATCTTACAGTAATTGCAGAGGCATTTGAGGCCCAGGTATATCAATTTATGGAAGTGACAAAAATGAGGGCGCAGGACTTTTCAAGCGATGGCTATATAAGAGAACGGCTTCAAATGATAATCCGAGGCGACGAATCGGCGGTATCAGGCCTCAATGCCCATCTTGTAAAAAACAAGCTCCCGCTTGACAAGGATATTGACCAAATACTAATCCTTTCCATGAAGGGAAGGGTTGCGGCCTCTACTAATGGTTCGATCATTGGACAGGATGTGTCAAATGAATTTTTTTCCCCGACTGAAAAAGCGGACTGGATTATCATAGAAAAAAACGCTGTTATCGCCAACTCGCCTGTGCTTGCAGTCTCAAGCCTGATTACTAATAAAGACACAGGAAAACCCATCGGCATACTTGTAAATCTTATCCCTATTTCAGCATTTAATCAGGTTATACAAGGGAATATCAGTAAAGAATATGGCTCGCCATCACAGGGCATCAAAGAGCATTTTAAAACCATGGAGGTCTATCTTGTAAACCAGAACAGACTCATGGTTACAGAATCGTTGTTTGTTAAAGACGCCATACTGAGGCAAAAGACAGATACCCTCCCGATCCAGAAATGCATAAATGAAAATAAAGGGCATAGCGGCTTTTACAAAGACTACAGGGGAATAGAGGTTGCAGGCGCATCAATCTGTCTCCCCAAATTTAAATGGACGCTTTTGGCCAAAGTGGACTCTTACGAGATATTAGAGCCTATCAGAATAATACGAAGAAGCGTAATGATAACTGCATCCGCTGTTATCGCCCTTGTTTTTATGTTATTTGTATTCTTTTTCAGAGGCGTGATACTGCCATTGCGCAGGGTATCCCACAGCGCCGAGGCTGTAGCAAACGGCGAATACGACATTGACCTGCCTGTTGAAACAAATGATGAGATAGGAACGCTTTCAACCTCATTTAATATCATGTCGTATCATGTCAAGAGCAGAACAGAGCTTCTCAAGCAGAGCGAGGAAAGGTTCAGGGCCATTATAGACAATTCAACGGCAGTAATCTGCATGAAGGATGTTGAAGGCAGATATATTCTGGTAAACCGCAGATTTGAAAAACTTTTTGGCCTGACCAAAGCGCAGATGGCAGGCAAGACCGACCATGATATATTTCCAAAAGAGATGGCCGGCGCTTTAAGGGCAAACGACCTGAAGGTATTGGAGGCCAAAAGCCCCATTGAGTTTGATGAAGCTGTTTCCCAAAGCGGCAGCATCCGCCATTACATCTCTATTAAATTCCCCCTCTTTGATCAAACCGGTATTCCACATGCAACCTGCGGCATATCTACAGACATAACAGAGCGCAAAAAGGCTGAGGAAGCGCGGATTGAAGCGCAGCAAAAATATGAAGAACTGATAAATGATCTCCCTGTTGGAATTTACAGGCGCATGATAACAGGCCGGCTTGTTGAGGCAAATCCTGCGGCTGTAGCCATGTTTGAGGCAGGCTCAAAAGAGGAGCTTGTCAAACGCAATGTTGCAGACTTTTACCCGGATAAAAACAGGTTTAAGGAGGTTACTGACAAGCTGTTGAAATACGGCTCTGTAAAAGATGAAGAGTTGAAGGCGCTGACAGCAAAAGGCCGGCTGTTTTGGTGCTCTTTTAGCGCCGTAACAAAAAAAGACAAGGATGGCAATGTCTATATCGACGGCATTGTAGAAGACATTACTGAACAAAGAATACTTGAAGAACAATTAAGACATTCACAGAAGATGGAGGCGATAGGCCAGCTTGCAGGCGGCATTGCTCATGATTTCAACAATATCCTGACGGCAATAAGTAGGATACGGGAATCTTTTGCTCAAAAAAAGAGAGGATGACAACATGGTAAAGGATTATGTAAGCGAAATGCTCGGCGCCGCCAATCGCGCTGCCAACCTTACCAAAGACCTGCTTTCGTTCAGTAGAAAGCATATTATAACCCCGCAGCCTTTTGATTTGAATGAACTCATAAAAAAGGTTAAAAAGATTCTGACGAGGCTGATTGGCGAGCATATTGAGCTAAATGCAAATCTTACGGATAAAAACCTTGTGGTAAAGATAGACTCCTCTCTCATTGAGCAGGCGCTTCTCAACCTTGCAACAAATGCAAGGGATGCCATGCCTCAGGGAGGCCGGCTGGTCATAGACACTGATATCATAACCCTTGACAATAATTTCATATATACCCATGGCTACGGCAAAACCGGAAGATACGCAGTTCTGACCTTTGCGGACACAGGCATCGGCATGAGCAGAGAGGTTCAATCGCATTTATTCGAGCCTTTCTTTACGACAAAAGAGGTTGGGAAAGGCACAGGGCTTGGATTGTCAACTGTCTATGGCATAGTGAAGCAGCACGGAGGATATATAAATGTTTACAGCGAGCACGGGCACGGCACGGAATTTAAAATATATCTGCCTATGATAGACGAGATTATGCCGGTTGAAGCAAAGGCGCCGCCGGATATTATTGCATCAAGGGGCAATATGGAAACCATCCTTATTGCGGAAGATGACATGGAAACCAGAAAAATCACCAAGGTTGTGCTGGAAGAATATAACTACAAGGTCATAGAAGCTGAAAACGGAGACGATGC
>CAZVZI010000261.1:0-3191 GCA_964631455.1 uncultured Thermodesulfobacteriota bacterium
AAAACCAACACATATCTCCACAACCCCGGTTACTTAAAGATAGAGCTTATGCTCAAAGGCATAAGGGTTGACGGCAAGGTTCTTAAAAAAGCCGGTTTTGATAAATGCCGCGATGTTGCGAATATCGCCTGTGGATTGGATATTATCCTGCCTCATAACACATGGGTAACCGCTCCCTATGCTCAGGATTTTGTTAATGATTCGCCTTATGAACTTATAGAAAAGGATGGGGGATTTTTTATAACCGACGGCAATAAATCGGTTAAGGTCTCAATCGCCCCGATACCTGAATTTTACAGGCTTAAAACAACATCAGGCGTCCAGTTGTCAAAAATCGGGCTTGTCCACGGCGGATATGTCGCAATAACGCCGGCAACACAGTGTGATTTTTTCAATAAGGATATAGAATGCAGGTATTGCGCCGGAAATCTTGATATTAACAAGGGAAAGGGGACCGTTTACACGGTTGAAGATGTGTTGGAGACGGTTGAGGCTGCGTATAAGGAAGGCAAGGCAGATATTGTATATCTATCCATAGGTTTTTCAGAAACAGCTGACGGCGGGGTGGAATTTTTAAAGCCTTATATTAAAGCAATTAAAAAACATTTTAATACGCTTGTCGCTGTAGAAGCGCTTCCGCCCAAAGAGAACAAATGGATAGACGAGACTTATGCAATAGGCGCGGATTCCGTATTGTATAATGTGGAGATATTTGATCCGAAATTATTTGAAGAGATATGCCCGGGCCGTGCTACGATAATAGGCAGAAAAAGATACCTTGATGCCCTGAAATATGCCGCAACCGTATTTCCCGGCGGCACGGTTGCATCGCATCTGATTGTCGGGTTGGAACCCATAGAATCCACGGTAGCAGGCATAGATTTTTTGACAAATATGGGGGTTATACCAATACTGCCTGTGTACCGTCCGTCGCCAAGGGCAAAACTGACTCAGCACAACATGCCGTCAACAGCAGCCGTTGCGCCGGTATACGGTTATCTTTACAGGGCGGTTGCGGCAAATAAAATAAATATGAGCTGGGTCAGGGATATAAGCGTTGTAACAACTCCGTTAGAGGGACGGTTTTTTATTGACGACGATGCGAGGATAAATACATTCATGCAGAATTTTTATAAATCCAGATTAGGATTAAAGGCGGCGTGGAGCCTTGCGACACTCAGAAGAAAGTTGAGGGTAAAGGTTACAAGCCGCGAGTAGCAAGGTTTTCATGAAATTAGAGATAGACAGACGCCCTCTATGGGTTATTCTTCTTATAAGAAGTTTCAGGCCGGCATTTTTTCTGGCAATCGGGCTGATATTCTTTTATCTTATAAACCTTCCCACACCGGACGGATTAACGATTCAGGGACAAAGGGCGATTGCACTTTTTGCAGTCTGTCTTATCCTATGGGTTACAGAGGCGCTGCCGCTTGCCATAACAAGCCTCATGGCAATTGTGCTGGTTGCCCTTTTGGATGTGCTTGATAAAAGGACAACCTATGCCCTGTTTGGAAACGAGGCCGTATTTTTTATACTTGGCGCGTTCATACTCTCAGGCGCCGTGATGCACTCAGGCCTGTCAAGCCGCATAGCGCTGGTAATAATGAGCAGATTCGGCGGCACCCCCAGAGGGCTGCTTGCCTCAATATTTTTTCTTGCCGCCGCCTTATCATTTTTTATGTCGGAGCATGCGGTTGCCGCCATGCTCTTTCCCATTGTGCTTGAGATAGCGAGGGGCTTAAATCTGAAACCCGGCAAGTCAAATTATGTAAAGTCATTATTCCTTGCCCTTGCATGGGGCTGCATAATCGGCGGTGTCGCGACATTTCTGGGAGGGGCAAGGGTTCCGCTTGCAGTCGGTATGCTGAAAGAAGCAACAGGCATAACCATCGGTTTCTTTGAATATACAAGCATGGTATTTCCAACTGTGGCGATATTGCTCTTTATCGGTTATTTCGGACTTACAAGATTTTTCCGTCAGGATATTACGGATATTCATCTTGCAAAGGCAGTGTTTGAGAGCAAGCTCAAGGATCTTGGGAAAATAGGTTATGTTGAATATGCCGTTGGAATCTTAATGGGCATAACAATATTTTTCTGGATTTTCTTAGGCAAGACAATAGGAATTGCCGGCATAGCAATCATTTCAGTTGTTGCGCTCTTTATCCTGAAACTTGTAAGATGGAAGGATATAGAGGAATATGTGAACTGGGGCGTAATACTTATGTATGGCGGCGCTATAACATTGGGCGCATCCATGGAAAAGTCAGGCGCAGCGGCATGGATGGCAAATGCCGTAATCGGCGATTGGGCTAATAATCCTTTGCTTGTGATAGCGATACTGTCCCTCTTAACCATACTCCTGACCGAAGGAATGAGCAACGCCGCTGTAATCGCAGTGCTGCTTCCTGTCGGCATAGGCATGGCAGGAAAGTTTCATATAGACACCAAGACTATTGCTTATGCCATAGCTGTCCCGGCAGGATTGGCCTTTTGCTTTCCAATGTCAACGCCTGCAAATGCGATAGCAGTTTCATCGGGCTACATAACTACAAGGGATATGGCAAAGGCAGGCATTGTGATGATGGTGATAGCATGGCTGGTCTTTAATCTGACGGCAAGATTTTATTGGCCGATGATAGGTGTTAGGCTATAGCCCATTGCCAATAACCAGTTTTTATTATGAAAAACATACTTCTCATACTCTCAACATCAAGGACATCGCAGAATGCCATAGGATATGCCGTTGCTCTTGCGAAGAAGGAAAAGGCGAAACTTGTTGTTCTCTATATAATTGAGACTGAGCTTACAAACGAGGTGTTTGATAAATTTACCGACATAGGTTTTATCGGCGACAAGCCTTCAACCCAGCTTACAGAGGCGATCATGAAGGAATACCGCCAGCGCGGCTACGAGGAGATGGGCAAGGCGCAGATTAGGGCAATGGAGGAGAATGTTGATTTTGACGCCGTCACAACACAGGGGGATTTTGTTGAAAAGTCTCTTGAAGTGATTGAAAGGTATAAGATTGATACGGCTGTTGCTATAAAAAGAAAGCGGTCGGTGTTTTTAAAGTATTTTTCAAAGTCCATGGTTGACGAGCTTGTTGCAAAGGCGCCTTGTAAGGTTGAGGTGTTTGAGGAGAAATGAGCATGATATTCGAGGCTCTTGCAAAAGGCCCAATTCTGTCA
>CAZVZI010000262.1:0-2657 GCA_964631455.1 uncultured Thermodesulfobacteriota bacterium
CTTGCCAAACTCTTTCAATGTCTTTGCAAGTTGTTTCAGCCTTGCCGCAACAAGGTGGTTTATGCTTCCTTCGGGATAGCTGCCGTCAGCTTGTCTTTCTCCGGCAGTTGCGTCGGCTAATATCTCCAGCCCTTGCTCCACCCGCTCTATGGGATAAACTGCAAATTTCCCGGCCTTTACCGCATCAATCACTTCCTTTTTAAGCATGAGGTGTTTTACATTTTTTTTTGGTATTATCACGCCCTGCTTTCCGGTAAGCCCCTTTGCCGCACATACATCAAAAAAACCTTCTATCTTCTCATTTACTCCGCCGATGGGCTGAACCTCGCCAAGCTGATTCATCGAGCCGGTTACTGCAATGCCCTGATTAAGCGGAAGGCCGGAGAGACTCGACATGAGCGCATAGAATTCCGTGCACGTGGCGCTGTCGCCTTCTATCTCTTCATAAAGTTGCTCAAAGCAGATGGATGCGGAAAGTGTCAGCGGCGTATCCTGCGCAAACTTTTCTCCAAGATAACTTGTTAAAATCATGAGGGCCTTATTGTGGATTCTGCCGCTCATTTTTACTTCGCGTTCAATATTTACAATGCCTGCATCGCCAAGAAAGGTCTTTGCCGTTATCCTTGAAGGTTTGCCAAAGGCGTAGTCTCCGAGGTCAAGCACTGCTATGCCGTTTATCTGTCCTACCACAGCTCCGTCCGTATCTATGAGGAAAGTCCCCTCTGTGATTAGCTCTCTTATCCTGTCTTCTATCCTTGAATTTCTGAATATCCGCTCTGACACAGCCCTGTCAACATGGCCTGCAGCAACGAACTTGTTTCCATCCACACCTGCCCAGTAGCTTGCCTCTCGTATCAAATCGGTTATAGCGCTAAATTGAGCGGTGAGCTTTTCCCGGTCACTTGCAAGTCTTGCCCCATACTCAACAACCCGAGCCGCGCCTGTTTTGTCAAAAGGTTTGTGATTTTCTTCTTTGCAACGCGCAGCGATAAAAGACGCATATTTTGCTATATTTTCCGCATTTCTCGGCATCCTGTTGTCAAAATCCGCTTTGACCTTAAAGAGTTTTCTATATTCATCATCAAGCGTATAAAGCAGATAATAGATATACGGACTTCCGATAAGAACCACTTTTATATCCACGGGAATCGGCTCAGGCTTTAATGTTGTTGTGGACACAAGCCTGTACTGCTCCCACACATCTTCCACTTTCACATCTTTATTTTTTATCATGCGCTTGAGCGCGTCATATGCGAAGATATTTCTTAAAAGGTCAAGGGCATTGATAACCAGATAGCCGCCGTTTGCCCTGTGGATTGAACCGGCCTTAATCATTGTAAAATCGGTTACAGCAACGCCATATTGGACGCGGTGCTCCACCCTTCCAAAGAGGTCATAATAGGTTGGGTTGGTTTCAATAACAACAGGCGCGCCCTTTGCATCCTTATTGTTCACCAGCAGGTTTACGCTGTATCTCTCAAAGCTCGGCTCCATCTTCGGGAGTTTCAGACCAGGCAAAGAGATTGCAAGCTCCTCTTTTGGCCTGAAATCCTCGGAGCGCACCAGCACATCCTCCTTTACCTGATTGAGATAGTCAACCACCTCAGAATATTGTTTGTATTTGTCCAAAAGTTCATTGAGAAGGGGATTTACAACATATTGCACAACTTCCCTGTCCAGGGCATTTATCCTCTCCTTTGTCTCTTTTTCAATAACCCTTGCCTCGCGGATTGCGTCGGAGAGCCTGTCCTGTAAAAACTTGCTCTCTTCTTCTATCCTTGCCTTTTCGCTTTTTGACAGCTTGTCAAACTCATCCTGAGGCAATGCCTTCCCGTTCTTAGCGGGGACAACAGCAAGGCCGCTCACGGTCTTCTTAAGGATAAATCCTTTTTCGGCAGCCTTCTGCTCCAACCTGTAAAAAATAGACTTCGCCCTCTCCTGCTGGCCATCCAGTATCTCATCCCGGTGTTTTTCATAATCCTTGCTCTCAAAGACCTTTGGGATGTCCCGCTTTAACGACTCTACCAAATCCTCCATATCAATCTTTAATTCGCTGCCCATCCCCGGAGGGAGATTCAATACATTCGGCCTGTCAGGGTCGGCAAAATTATACACATAGCACCAATCGTCAGGAACCTTTTCGCCTGCCGCCCTTTTTTCCAGCATGGCCTTGATTGTTGAGGTCTTTCCTGTGCCGCTCTCGCCAAGCACATAGATATTAAAACCGTGGCTTTCAAGCCCAAGCCCGAAATCCATCGCCCTTAATGCCCGTTCCTGGCCTATGGTTTCGGCCAGCGGCTGGATTTCTTCGGTTGTCCTGAATGGAAACTGTTTCGGGTCGCACGTCCAGCGCAGCTCTTCAGGCGTTAAAGATTGTGGTTTTTTTGCCATAAGACCTCCTGTTAAATCTCTGTTTTACATTTCGGACAGATAAATTTGTTTTCAATAGCTATATCATAAAGAAAGCCGGGCAAGAGAAAGAAAAGCCATAAAAAAGCTCTTAATAGTATCTGCTTTGGCTGTCTGGAAAATTTCCTTGCCTTTCCCTCAAAACCGCATTCGTGACATTTTATCCCGGGTCTTTTATGGTCAGGAGTTTTCATAAATTCCTAGCTGCCTTTACTGCCTTGTTTAATGCCCATGCTCCTTATGTTCAA
>CAZVZI010000262.1:2667-3187 GCA_964631455.1 uncultured Thermodesulfobacteriota bacterium
GCAATGACATTATGACACAGCCTCTTGACGGGAGGGGATTAAGGGGAGGGTGAATAATGTCAACTTATTTAAGTCGTTTGCTATAGTTTGCTCAATGCCCATGCTCCTTATGTTCAATAGCTCTGAAAAGCTGATTTGTAATGCAGCCGTTGCACTCCGCCTGAAGTGTAGTATAGAAGATGTGATGCTCTTTGGCAAGTTTTTGGTTTATAAATTCAAGGATTTCACCCCTGCGGCTCTGCGCCTCTTCTTTTATATCAATATGCGCGCTCATTGCATGTATGTTTGAACAGATGCTCCATATATGAAGGGTGTGAATGCCTTGCACGCCGTCTACGGCTTTTATATCTGCAACAATCTTCTTAATATCAATCTCTTTCGGCACGCCCTCCAAAAGGATATGCGCTGATTCCAGAATTATCTTAACCGCGCCCATGATAATTATAATGCCTATGCCGATGCTTATAAGCGGGTCAGCGGCAAACCAGTTTGTATAATAAATGATGATGCCGCTTATAAT
>CAZVZI010000263.1:0-3173 GCA_964631455.1 uncultured Thermodesulfobacteriota bacterium
GGCTACATAACTATTTCCAGAGATATCCACAGCAATTTTTGCAGCTTCGTCATCGTTGCCAGCCGGTCCGTTGTATCGTACGATCCATGGTGTATTATCCAGCCGGATACGCGGCTTCGTAATATTGTTTCGTGTGTCCAGAATGTCTACGCCAGAAGACTCTAATATTGATAGAACATCGCTTACATTAGCAGTTGGCGATTGCTGTTTGATCACAGCCCATGCACCAGCAACATGGGGTGCAGCCATAGAGGTGCCTGCCATATAGTCAAATTGACCTCCGGGCACGGAACTCAAAATATCTGCGCTTGTTCCGCTTCCATCTCCTCCCGGTGCAAGCAGGTTGAGGAATGAGGCACTGTTTGAATAACTTGCAACAGTATCGGCTTTTGTAGTAGACCCAACACTAATGGCTGTGGAGATACAGGCTGGAGCCGATAGTGCATCAATACAGCCCTCGTTTCCAGAAGCAACAACTGTGGCAATGCCTGTATTTCGGAGAGTGTCTATTATGGCTTTCATATCAACATGATCAGGATCATAATCACAAACATCTATGTATTGGCCACCGCCAAGGCTCATGTTGACTGCAACAATGTTATAACTATTATATAATGCATATACCCAATCCAGAGCGCGAAGCTGGTCAGTTGTTTTAGAACCGAGACATGGTGATGGGTCTGGGGCACAAATGGTACCGTCAAACCGTGAAAATACCTGAATAGCAAAAATATCAGCATCTTTGGCTACACCGGAAAAGGTTGTTCCTTGCCCTGTGGCAATGCCTGCCACATGTGTACCATGTTCGCAACCAGGAAGGTTACAAGGAACACCTGCCCCTGTATCAATCTGTTCGGTTTCACCATTGGGGCATAATGTTGTAATAGTATAAGTTGAACCATCTACTGGATTTATACCTGTATCAGTTGTGGAAAAGCAGGCTTCTGACACAATCTTGCCTGCCAGAAAAGGGTGAGTACTATCAACACCAGTATCCAAAATTGCAACCGTATAACCTAAACCAGTAAAACCAGAAGCCCATGCCTGATCTGCGCCAATTATTGGGACACTTTGTGGAAGCATTGGACGCATAATCAAGTCTTCTCCAATATTGCGTAACTCTGGATTTGCGATCAGATCCTCCAATGCTATCAAATCAACTGTCATTCCTATTGCAGAGGTGTATTGCAGCTTTTTAATGCCAGTTATTTTGTGTTTTGACATTCGTTTCAGTAATCGTTCCTGAGCCTTAGCGATGGCCTCTTTCCGTGCTTGGTCCATACGGTGTTTTTCCTCTTTAGGTGCATGAGGTAATCGTGTTGCATCCGGCAGATCGGGTATGTTGAGCCCCACTATAATACGCACGGAGCCATATTTTCTTGCCTTCTCAAGCAATTCATTACAGTTTGGTGGACAGGCCTTTTTACCAGCAGAGGGTAGCGGTATTTTTTGTGCCTTCCTGAGCTTATTTTCAAGCCACCGGGGACCGTAATGTTTGTGAAGTAATGGCCGAGGCATGCGACCTTTGTCTGGAGATTGCTGAGCATAAATATTAAATGCAAACAGCAGTGTGAATACAAAAAATAAGACTACAAATAAACCAACTACGGTGCAATTTCTTGTGCCTTCAATGTTATCCATAACTATCTCTCTTTTATGTGTAAAATATGAGTTCAATTAATAAACAGCGTCTTCACTCTTGAAAAACTGGCCTCTAATACCATTTCCCCTGTTAGGGAGGGATGGTTGCTATCCACCCCCTGTGCCCAGAATAGCAATAGTATAACCTGCTCCTGTAAAGCCTTTGCCCCATGCACTATTAAGGGAACACTGCTCCAGCACTGACCCTCACAAGTAATATGTCCTTAGTACTATGACTAATAAATACAGTGTATTGCATTTATATCAGTCCTTATATTTTTTTGCCGACTAATAAGGAATTCATAGCTTGCCATGACCCTTCGATAGCCATCGGGAGGATTGCGGCGAGCATTCCGTTCAGGATGTGGTGTTTTTAGTTTTTCCTCCTGACTCCTTCCTCTTTTACCCACACCCTTCTTTCGGTCATTTAATTACTTTGCCTGCCTTTTTGGAATATTTTTCCACAAGAAACGGAGATTGCAGACTATTTATATGGCAGTTTCAACATATCAACTCTGCCCACAAGTTGCTCAAACTCAGGGTCTTTATGGACAAGTATAGAATTGGTTTTTATGGCGCTTGCGATAATCCAACTGTTGGCAACCGACAGATTGTTTGTTGCCTTTATTTCTGAGGCTATATCTATCAAGGCATCGTCAACATCTACTCGTTTTACAGGCAACAGGCTTAAATCCCTATAAAATTCATCTGCCAACATCTTTCCCTCTTTCTTCCATATACAATATCTGCCTTCCATAAAGGTCATAAAGGAAACAAAGACGGAAGCATTGGAAGACCGTTTTAAGATATTTTCCACAATATCCGCGCCATCTTCTGCATTCCATAGGGTAAGAATGGCAGATGTGTCAAGAAGGTATATTTTATGACCTTCTCTCTTTTTCACTTTCAAGCTTCCTTTGCTCTTTTCTTTCTTTTATAAGGTTTTTTGTGGTGTAAAGCCCTTTCCCTTTGCCGCGAAAGGCCGATACCGGGTCTTTAGGAAGAGGGATTACCCTGATATTATTTCCATCCACAATCCAATCAACTTTTGTTTCCGGCTCTATATTAAATTTATCCCTGATTTCTACAGGGATTGATACCTGCCCTCTTGCCGTAACAGTAGTTTTCATACAAGCCTCCATTTAACAAGATAATTTTTATTTTATCTTACTCAATGGGCAGTGTCAAGATTGATCTCCGGTATGGTGTAACTCACCCCGTCTTGCGAGTTTTGACCTTTCCGCTTTTTGTTTTTCCCTTCGCTCCTGCGGCCCCTGCCCCCGAAGGCTTTAATCGGGGGTTGGGCTTTTTCGCCCCTTCTTTGAATCCAGCTATGGAAAGGCATTCATCCAGCGTAAGCTCCTCCGGTTTTGTGTCCCTGGGGATGCGGAAGAATTTTTTTCCAGCCTGAATGCACGGGCCGTATCTGCCGTTCACCACGCGCACGCGCGTGTCTTCATCCCACTGTTTGATTACCTTTTCCTGCTCTTTTTTCTCCTTTGCGGTCACCAGTTCAATGGCGCGCTCCAGAG
>CAZVZI010000264.1:0-2388 GCA_964631455.1 uncultured Thermodesulfobacteriota bacterium
ATGCCAATCACCCTACCGCCGGAGATATATACATCAACATAAAAAAGACTTATCCCGCAGTATCTTTCGCAACTGTTTACAATAATCTGCAGGTATTGAGGGATAAGGGAGAGATACTGGAGATTACCATTGATCCGCAAAAAAAACATTATGACCCCAACCCAAAACCGCATCATCACATCATATGTATAGATTGCAACAGGATAGGCGACATATTTGAAGACTACTCAGGAGCCTTACGGCTTCCCCATAGAATAGTGGAAGAGTTTAAACCTGTAGGAAACCATATAAACTTTTATGGTGTCTGCAGGGAGTGTCAAAAAAAACAAAAAAGGAGGAACTGACTATGTGCGTAACATCAGTAGGAAAAACGGTAGAGAATTTTGAGATGGAGGTTTACGACCCTTCAAAGGGAGACTTCGGCAAGATAAGCCTTGACGAGATAAAGGCAAAAAAAGAGTGGACGGTGCTGGTATTCTATCCGGCTGATTTTACCTTTATATGCCCCACGGAGCTTGCAGACCTTGCCGACAAACACAAAGAGCTTAAAGCCGCAGGCGTAGAGGTTATTTCCGTAAGCACGGACACCAAGTTCTCTCATCTTGCGTGGCAGCAATCTGAAAAGCTCCTGAAAAACGTGAAGTATCTTATGGGCGCAGATCCGACAGGAAAGGTGTCAAGGATGTTCGGCGTCTATGATGAAGCCACAGGTCTTGATTACAGGGGAACATTTCTGATAAGCCCGGAGGGAAAGCTGGTTTCATCAGAGGTCAATGTCAACAATGTGGGAAGAAATGCCGCTGAACTTGTGAGAAAGATTCATGCGCATATCTATTGTTCAAAGCACCCGGAAGAGGTATGCCCTGCAAATTGGACGGAAGGCAAAAAAACGCTTAAGCCGTCTGCAAAGATAGTAGGAAAGGTATACGAATCAATAGCAGCGTAAAAAACAAGAAAAGCATGGAGATGTGAATGCCTGTGCTAAAAAAAGGAGGAAGGCAAGATGAACAGCGCAAATGTAATGGAAAAAAAGGAATTCAAGAATGAAAATGTAAACAAGGTGACCCATATAAAGAGCGAGCAGCTTGCTGCAGACACCTATTATTTCAAATCCGGCCAGGTGCTTGACTATCACAGGCACCCTGAGGGAGACCAGATATTCTTTGTCCATGAAGGGGAAGGTGTTTTCTGTCTTGACAACGGCAAAGAGGAATGCACAACCTTAAAGCCTGGTGTTGCAGTGCTTGCGCCAAAGGGTGTATGGCACAAGATAGTTGCAAACAAAGAACTGGTGGTTTCGCAGGCAACAAAGCAGCCTGCAGGCATGGAGGCAAGGCCGAAGTAAAACAATGAGCGGTGAGCAGTTATCAGTAAGACGCTAAAACTTATCTGTCTGTAACTGATAACTGTTCACTGATAATTGAACATTCTCCATTCGTAATTCCTGCCTATAATTTCCGCTATAAAAACGGCATGATTCTTGAGCCCAACACTATCTATTGGCAAGATTGAAAACATCTGCCATATCTGCTATTATCATCACATGATTGAAGAACAGGGAGTTGTCATAGATATAAAAGGGAGCAAGGCATTTGTAAAGACCGAAAAAGGCACCTCGTGTGAAAGCTGCGTGGCAAGAGAAACATGTCATGGCGCTATCGGCACAAACGAGGTCATCATAGAGGCTGAAAACGCCGCAAATGCCAAATTTGGAGACAGGGTTGTCGTTATGGTAGGAACAGCCACACTTTTGAAGGCAAGTTTCATACTTTATCTCGGTCCAATTGTCGGCCTTATAATCGGCGTAGTTCTTGGGCAAATACTTATTAAGCAATTTGCTATAAATTTGAACCCGGATTTGCTGTCAGGAATCCTTGGGGCTTTATTTCTGGTCATAGCATTTTTCGGCATCAGGCTTTACGGTAAATCCCTTGAAAAAAGAGAAGGTTTCAGGCCGGTAGTGGTTAGGATTGTTTGATGGCTGCGGATATAAAAGTTGTATGCCAGAACAAGAAGGCCTACCATGACTACTTCATAGAAGAACCGGTAGAAGCCGGCATTGTATTAGTCGGAACAGAAGTAAAATCATTGAGGCTCGGACAGGCAAATCTGAAAGACAGCTATGCGATGGTAAAGGGCGAAGAGGTCTTTCTTGTAAATGCGCACATAAGCCCATACAAACAGGCGGATAGATTTACCCAACCGGAGCCCGACAGGACAAGAAAACTCCTCCTCCACAGAGAAGAGATAAATAAACTTATAGGAAAGACCAAAGAAAAGGGTTATACCCTGATTCCAACAAAAATTTATTTTAAGAACGGGAAGGCAAAAGTAGAGATTGCTTTGGCTAAAGGGAAAAAACTTTTTGATAAACGAGAGGCGATAAAG
>CAZVZI010000264.1:2398-3150 GCA_964631455.1 uncultured Thermodesulfobacteriota bacterium
CCCATAGCCTAAACATCGTATTTATTCTTGACTTGTTTTGAAAAAGAAAATATATTCTTTCCTTACAAAATTGCACAAAGGGACATGCCATGAACAAAGGACCGATTTCGCAATTCATACAAAAACATTACCTGCATTTTAACGCCGCCGCATTGGTAGATGCAGCCAAAGGATATGAAATGCATCTTACCCAAGGCGGCAAAATGATGGTTACGCTAGCAGGCGCTATGAGCACTGCCGAACTCGGCATTTCACTGGCCGAGATGATTCGCCAGGGAAAGGTGGACATCATCTCCTGCACCGGAGCAAATCTGGAAGAGGACATCATGAACCTTGTGGCGCACAAACACTACAAGCACGTGCCCAATTACCGCGACCTCAGCCCGCAGGAAGAATGGGGGCTTTTGGAAAATCATTATAACCGCGTTACCGACACCTGCATACCTGAAGAGGAGGCCTTTCGCAGGCTGCAGAAGCATATTTACAAGGTCTGGAAAGACGCGGACAGCAAAGGCGAACGTTATCTCCCGCATGAGTATATGTATAAGATTTTGTTGTCGGATGAACTGAAACAATATTATGAAATAGATCCGAAACATTCATGGATGCTGGCTGCAGCCGAACGCAATCTTCCAATCATCGTCCCGGGCTGGGAAGACAGCACCATGGGAAATATCTTTGCTTCTTATGTAATCAAAGGCGAGATTAAAGCGACTACCATGAAAAGCGGCATAGAATATATGGTCTGGCTT
>CAZVZI010000265.1:0-259 GCA_964631455.1 uncultured Thermodesulfobacteriota bacterium
TCGCAGTTTTCATTTTTTGCGCATGGTTCCACATCATCTGCACCCAGAGGATAGGATTTGTAAATTCAGCCCACATCGCCAGGTCCGGACCGATTTTACCTCTTTTTTCCCCGATACTATGGCACTCCATGCAACCTTTTGCCTTTAGAACTTCTTTGCCTTTAAGGGGGTCTCCCGGTTCATCCAGGTAACGGATGAAGTATAGGAAAGCAAACAAATCGGACATTTCGGTCTCGTTAAGTTGTTGGAATTTAATCCA
>CAZVZI010000265.1:269-3137 GCA_964631455.1 uncultured Thermodesulfobacteriota bacterium
ACATTTTTTCCCACATCTCTGGTGCATGGTTCCACATTGCCGCCGCCAATCCGCCGGAGGAAAGATGAACAGGCAGCGTCTTCGAAAGATCGGGCGCTATGATAATTTTCCCTTTTACCCCCATGCCGTGACATTGGATGCAGCCTTTTTCCGAGAATATCTGCCAGCCTTTTCTTGCATCGCCGGGAACGAGATACTTGTTTTCAGCAGAGACAGGATGGGGATTCAATCCAAAGGCGAGCAGCGCTCCAAAAAAAACAACCGTTTTCTTAAATTTTACTTCCATTGGCCGGACCTCCATTTCCCACGATTTTCCTCTGGCCCTCTTTTATTATGGTTGTAAATACCATGGTAACAACGGAAGTTAAGATGATAAACGCGAATGTTATTACGGACGCCAGGATCACCGCATGCGCCACCGGGTTATCATGTTCTGCAAATGCTCTATAGACCGCATACCAGAGAAAGGTGAATACCCCTGACACAAAGACATAGAAACCAAGGAGCAAGGAAATCTGACACCCCAGGATTACCTTATTTCCAGTGGCGGTATTGGATTCATTCATTCGATCACCTCATATTCCGTGAATAAGCCATTTTATGTAGGCAGGTAGGTCCGGAGCCTCTCTGTAACTTCCGCCTGGGCCTTTTCCCGTCCCTCCTGAACCTCCCATAAGGATACTATAGGAAACAGCTTGGTAAAGATCATATAAATCATCGTAAACAGCGCAAAACATCCGGCAAGAATGGACCACTCAACCCATGTCGGGCTATACACCCCCGTCTCATAGGGTAAACGAGGATGCATCAGGGTAGGCACGACGATGGTGAAGCGCTCCAGCCACATGCCAATATTGACGGATATCGAGGCAATTACGGTCCCCCTGATGTTGCGCGTCCTGTTGTTTGCCAGTATTGTGAATGGTATGATAAAGCATGTGACCACCATGATCCAGAAGTGTGGAGCATATGTACCGGTCATCTTTTCAAAAAATACCTTTATTTCATCGGGCTCTGCCCCATAGAACACCGTGATATATTCAGAAAAGGTAAAATAGAACCACAAACAGGTCATGACGAGAAGCAGGATGCCGAGATAATTAAAATGGACTTCCCGGAAATAGTCCCCAAGGTGATAAACCCTTCTGAGTATCGCCATTGCCACGATAATGGCGGCAATGCCGGAGTAGATTGCCCCCGCAACAAAATAAGGACCAAAGATGGTGCTGTGCCACATGGGTTGGATGGTCATGGAAAAAACGTAGGAAACAACGGTATGAACGGAAACGGCTATCGGCAGTACCGTCACGGCCATGATGGCAATGCCTTTTTCCAGATAGTGGATTTGCTTTTCCGTCCCTGCCCAACCCAGGGCCAAGACTTCATAGAGGTATTTTCTGAATCCCCTGGGCATCCGATCTCTGAGCAGAGCAATATCCGGAATGAGCGGGAGATAGAGATAGATAGAGCTGGCAGTCAGGTAGGTGGTAAGACTTACCACGTCCCAGAGAAGGGGCGACTGGAAACGACCATGTACGATCACCTTCATCAAGCGGTCGATACGGCCCAAATCTATAAGTATGTTGCCAAGACCAAAAAAAAGGACGAGAACAGTGATCACCTCGGCGGAGCGGGTAATCGAACGGCGCCACTCCGCTTTCGATATGCGGAGGATGGCGGATATGAGCGTGCCGGCGTGACTGACCCCGATAAAGAATACAAAGTTTGTTATGTA
The DNA here is from genome assembly GCA_964631455.1 of uncultured Thermodesulfobacteriota bacterium. GTDB lineage: Bacteria > Desulfobacterota > GWC2-55-46 > UBA9637 > UBA9637 > JACRNJ01. The sequence goes on from CAZVZI010000265.1 coordinate 2,005, forward strand.
GATACCCCAAAAGATAGGACTGTTCATACCTGTCACCCCCAGCCCGTACTTGAACTGGGTGAAATAGGCATATGCGGCAATCAGCACTACCAATGAAAGAAGGGCAAAGACAACGTAAAAGCCTCTGCCGGTATGCAGAATAGGCTGATATAAAATCTCGTCCCTGCTACCGGTGATCATACTTTCTTTTCCCGGTCCCCTATCTGGTTTTAAAGCTTCCACGCTAGGCTCCTTCTCTGAGGTAATACACGTTTGGTTCAGTGCCGAGTTCTTCCAATAATCTAAATGCCCGGGGACTTCTCACGTATTTAGAGACGATACTGTCTTTGTCATTCAAGTCCCCGAAATAGATCGCCTTGCTTGGACAGGTCTCGGCGCAGGCCGGGATATAATCGTCAGGGGTCATTTCCCTGTTTTCGGCCTTTGCCCTGTCCTTTGCCTTCTGTATTCTGTGGGCGCAAAAGAGGCACTTCTCCACTACGCCCTTCGGCCTTACGGTAACGTCCGGATTGAGGGCGCTCATCATCTCCTTGGGCCATTCGGGCTTATACCAGTTCATAGACTTGACCGTATAAGGACAGGCATTGGCGCAATATCGGCATCCTATGCACCGTCCGTAGACTTGATCGACGATTCCTTCCTTCGTCTTGTTGGTCGCTCCGACGGGACAGACCTTGATACAGGGCGGATTTACACATTGCATGCAGGGTACCGGCATAAAATTCGCTTTGATATGGGGGTATTCCCCCTCTTTATGTTCCACTATCCGCATCCAGCTTATGGACCGGAATATCGCGGCCTCCTCCGGACTCGGCGGCGGTATGTTGTTCTCGATCTGGCAAGCAATGACGCATGCCTGGCATGCCGTACACTTATCCAGATCTATCACCATTCCCCATCTAATCATTCCATCCTCCCTATGCCTTGTACACCTTGACCCTGGTTTTGTGCATAAGCGGTTCGCCCGTAAAAGGTTCTGCATGATACGTCATTAAGGCACCCGCGTTTTCACCGGTCCCTTTCGCCCATCGGCCGAGCGCTGTATGTCCTAGCCCCATCGGGATATTGACCGTCTGCGGCATCGCTCCGGGAGTCAATTTAGCCCTGAACTTCAGCTTTGCGGAAGGCGATTC
>CAZVZI010000266.1:0-428 GCA_964631455.1 uncultured Thermodesulfobacteriota bacterium
TTAAGTTACTATGACAATGTCCAGAAAAAAGGTTTTCTTGACGGTCAATTAGAGGACAACGCATGGATGACGCTTGCGTTTTTAGAAGCGTATGAATCTACTAAGGAGAAGAGATTACTGAATCTGGCAGAGGGTTCTATAATAAGGTTTGCCATGGAAGGGCTTTATGACTCAAAGGGGGGTGGTTTCTTTGAGAGGCGGAGCACAAGCAAGGATTTCTACAGAGATGGTGAACTCTTTATAGACGAAAAGCCTCCTAAAGAGAATGGCGTAATGGCATATGCCCTTTTTAGGGTGTATAAACTTACTGGCAATGCCGATTATCTTAAAAAGGCAGAGGAGGCAATAGGGCTGTTTATGAATGAACATATGACAGGTGAAATATCTACTATCAACCCATATTTTCACAGGTTGGCGCAGACGTTCGT
>CAZVZI010000266.1:438-3128 GCA_964631455.1 uncultured Thermodesulfobacteriota bacterium
GGAGGCAGGCAGGTATTAAGCGGAGGCGGGCGGCAACAATAAAAAAACAAAAACCTTGACAAATGTCAGGTTAAATGCTAAAACGAAAAAAATTTTTATTTTTATAAGGAGCATTTTTTGACAAACTCACAGGAAAAAGGTATTGGCTACAAGTGGTGTCTGGTTGTTATACTAATAACGGTTGTTGTGGTTTTTGTAGTGAAGGCAGGTTTTGGGGTAATTGACAGCCGCACAAATACCATAGAATACTGCACATCCTGCCATTCAATGAAGTTTCCTGCTGAAGAGTTTCAGAAATCCAAACATTACAAAAGCAAGGTTGGCATCCTACCTACCTGTGTTGACTGTCATATGCCTAAGGGCGATAGTATAGCCAAATTTAAACGGGTTATCGGAGACAATCTTGCCCAACTTATAGGGCCAAAAACAAAAGAGGACTACGAAAAAAGAAAGCCTGCCCTTGCAAAAAAGGTCAGGGATTATCTCCATCAGAATGACAGCGCGCCTTGCAGGAACTGTCATGTGGCGCAGGCAATGAAGTCTGAAAATGAAGATGCAACTTCTGCGCATAAAAAGATGATAGATGAAAAGAAAACCTGTATAGACTGTCATTTTAATCTTGCGCATGGGAATGTGGAAGTTAAGTAAGTTTAGGAGTTAAAGAGTTAGGGAAATATGTCAGACCCATTAAAAGAAAATAAAGAAACACATTCAGATCACCGTCATTACGGCATACAAACACCGGGAACATCGGGTGTGCCCGGCACAAAACGTTATGGAATGATTATTGACTTGCGTAAGTGTATCGGCTGCATGGCGTGTGTTGTCGCTGATAAGACAGAATATGATGTTCCGCTCGGCGTATGGAGGACATGGCTTAAGGTCTCTGAAAAAGGGGAATATCCAAATGTAAGGAAGATTTTTCTCCCCCGACTTTGCAATCACTGCGACTATCCTATATGCGTTAGAAACTGTCCCGTTCAGGCAACATACAAACACCCTGATGGTTTTGTTCTTCAGAGATACAACAGATGCATAGGCTGCAGAACCTGCGTTGTTGCATGTCCGTATAATGCAAGGCATCTCCTTCCTGCAAAAAGGACAAACATGGGTCTGCCGCATGCTGTGGTGGATAAATGCACATTCTGCGTTCATAGGGTGAAGCAGGGTGTAAGTCCGGCATGCGTTCAGGCATGTGTTGGCGGGGCAAGGATATTCGGGGATTTAAATGACCCTAACAGCGAGGCAGCGAAACTTTTGGCAACAGAAAGGGTTACTGTTTTAAAGCCGGAGATGGGGACGAATCCGCAGGTCTATTACATAATGGCAGACAAGGATATAATGGATGAGGTGCATAGTTTCTTGCACAGAAGCGAACAAATCAAAGAAGAGTCCAATGATTTTAAGAGAAATCATAAAGGCATGCAGCAGGGCGATTTGATAGAAGGGGAATCAACAACAAAACATATTATTGAAAACTTTATAGTCTTTCTTGAAGAGATGCCATATAAGTTTGGAGAGATTGGCAAGGCATTAAAAAGGCTTTTGTTTAACAGGTAGCCCATCTGTGATGCTATGGGTGTATTTGTAGTTGCCCAATTTATTGGGCGTATTGTAACTCAAGGCTTTAGCCTTGAAAATCTCAAACCTGAAGGTTTGAGTTACAGTCGCCGATAAATCGGCAAACTACAAAAGGTTAAGGTGAATCTATGGAAAGTCAGGTAATAATGAATGCATTTCACCATGCAACATGGGGTGAGGCAATTGCGATATATTTCTTTCTTATGGGTGTAAGCGCAGGCGCGCATGTTATATCCGCATTTGGGTGGGTTTTTGGTATAAAGAGATACAAACCCATAGGCCTTTTTGCCAACATCTTTTCTATTATTGTGCTTTTTATAATACCGCCGTTCTTAATTCAGATTCTTTTATCTATTTTTCCCTGGATACTGGCATGGGACATCGCCAATGGCATGGGGGACTGTATTCCTTACACTATATACAATATTTATGGTTACCTATGCATGGTTTATTTATAAGAATAATCCTAAATGGGCAAAGGTCTTTGGGCTTTTGGCAATGACATTTGCTGCATCAACACACTGGTATACAGGCGTTGTGATTCAACTCAATCCGACAAGGGGTTTAAATCATACTTCCACTGCGCCGCTTTTGTTTCTGACAGGCGCATTTATATCAGGGACAGGGATGCTTATAGTGCTTTTCTGGATTAAGAACCTTGTAAGATTTGGCAAGCCTGTTGACAACGAACTTATAATTGAACTTGGTAAGGTTATGATGTTTGGGATTGCATTTGAGATACTTCTAACATTTAATGAGTATCTTCAACTTACCTATGGAACTGATGATGAGTTTGTTTATCTGAAATATATACTGCTTGGTGTGATGAGGACATACTATTTTTGGTTGAATGTGGTTGCCCTTGTGGCATCATTTATCATACTTGCATTTACACCATTTAGAAAGACCGTCGGCGGAGTGATACTTGCCTGTTTCCTTGTCATTGCGGCAATATGGGGTATGCGCCATTGGTGGGTATACGGCGGACAGTATTTGCAGACATTTTTTTAAAAGACCGTGTTTCGTGACCGTGAACCGTGAAAAACGGACACGGACAACGGTAGTTAGGTGGTTAATCATGCCAAAACTTACTAGAAGAAATTTTTTAA
>CAZVZI010000267.1:0-3108 GCA_964631455.1 uncultured Thermodesulfobacteriota bacterium
TGGCATTGGTTTGATGAAAAATTACCTCATGGGATTGCAGAATGGTTAGTTTAATTCATACATATTGGACTGAGCTCAAGCGAAATAAAGCTTGCTGATAGTGTTTGGAAAAAGCTGGCAATAAGAAGATTGAATAGAAATAAGAAATAAAAAAGAAAAACATGGAGCCACTAAATGGAAGAAGAATTAGTCTTCCTTAAGAAATTTCCAAAAGACGATAATGAGCTTTACATTGTCTACGATCTTTATACCTTTGATAATCTCTTCCGGCTCCTGTTGGCAGAAGGCTTTGACCATGAAGACGCTTTGAGCTTTATGCTTGCCAGTTGTTCATTAAGCGGCCGTGTTTTCCAGGAAAAGATTCACAATTTGAAGTATGAAGAACTCTCAGCGGATGATGCATTGCCTGCTGACGAGGCTGCATATAAGGCGCGATTTATTTATGACATGATGGAGATAGTGAGCAAATAATGATTACCTACAACCTTTACAACCTCCTGAAAGAAGAACTCGGCAACGGCTCGTCCGACCTTGTCACAAGGCCTTCCGGGAATAAGATAAGGGAGCGGATCGAACGGGATATTGAAAAAGAAGATGACGGAGCCGTGATTGCCCTCGATTTTTCAAAGATAGGGATAGTTGATTATTCGTGCGCTGACGAGATTGCGGCAAAGCTCATATCAAGGCTTTTAAGCGGAGAATATGGCGACAGGTATATCGTCCTTACCGGCCTCAACGAGAACCAGAAGGAAAATATTGAAGTCGCATTAGAGAGGAAAGAACTTGCCGTCATCGGCATGATGAGGGACAATGAAAAGGTTCTCATAGGCAGCCTGAACAAATATCTCTCGGATACTTTGGAACTCATACTGAAAAAGGGGAATATCACCGCAAAAGAACTTTCGGAAGAAATGAAGCTTGAGCCAAATGCCAGTGGCATGAGATTATTGAATCTGTATAAAAAAAGGCTCGTTAAAAGAGTCGAAGCAATTCAAGACAACGGAAAGGTCTGGTCGTATAAGAGAATTTAAGAGGAGCAAAAACAAATGAACATGGCAAAGATAAAAGAGCTGTATCGTCAGGCATGGCAAAAAACAAAAGAACTTAAATCCCTCATCATATTTCTCATTATCACGAATATTGTCTTTCTCTTTTTCGGCCAATGGATGATAGCGCAAGCCGTTCCCGGCGTTGTGGAGTTTAAAAAAGAGGTCTTGAAACAACTGCCTGATATGGGTTATTTAAAACCTCTCACAGGCCCGCTTGCGCCATATCTGCCATTAAAAATAGCGTACACTTTTTTCTTCAATCTCATCTTCGGCGCATTCTTATCAACCACAATGCCCGGCATTGTTTTCTTTCTCCCTTATCTCATTACGGTATTCAGGGCATGGGCTGTCGGCGTGATATTTTATGGAACAATGCCTACGGATTTGCATTTGGCGGTATTTTACGGCACATTTGTTTTGGAATTCGGCGGTTATGTATTTTCGTCTGCCGCAGGCATGAACATCGGCCTTTCAATCCTGAATCCTGCATGGAAAGGCAAAGAAACGCGCTCCGAGGCATTTAAGGCTGCTGTAGCGGACATGAAGCTGTTATTCGTTCTGGCCGCAACCCTTCTTTTTCTTGGAGCGGTGTGGGAGATGGGCTGGCTGCATTTTTTTGGGATGCATGCTGAAAAATTTATCCAACCCAATATTTCTCTTTGATAGCCGGTCTAAAATGTGCTATAAATCCAACATTACCCTCGCCTCATCCTCTCCGAGGAGAAAGGCGCTGCTTGAGGATATCGGCTTATCATTTGACATATATCCTGCTGATATCAATGAAGATATAAGGCAAGGTGAATCGCCGCTGGAGCATACGCTCCGGCTTGCAGAGGAAAAGGCAAAGGCTGCCACAAAAAAGATAAAAAGCGGCTGGATAATCGGAGCGGATACTATAGTATTTATTGATAATCGCATACTTGGCAAGCCGTCAGATATAAATGAGGCAAGGGAGATGCTTAATCTCTTGAGCGGCAGATGTCACAAGGTTATAACAGCCTTCTGCCTTTTAAACACCGCTACAGGTGAAACTGTCAAAAAGGCTGTGGAAAGCCGTGTAAAGATAAAAGAACTCCCGGATAAAGAAATTGAAGATTATCTCAAAACCGGCGAATCTCTTGACAAGGCCGGGGCCTATGCTGTGCAGGGTATCGGCAGTTTTATGATTGAAAAGATAGAAGGCTCATATACAAATGTGGTCGGCCTGCCCATGGAAGAGCTGAAAAAAACATTGGAGCAGACGGGAATTATAAATACAGAGCCAGCGAGTCAGAGAAAAATCAAAAAACTTTGACTCTTTGACCCTTTGACTCTGTGACTCTTTTTTAAAGGGGAAATACCATGCCGTCAATCATTCCTAAAAACATAGCATTCGTCAGAGAACGGATTGAAAAGGCTGCCAAACGCGCAGGCAGGGATACGAGAGAGATAACCATTTTAGCAGCTGCCAAGTCTGTTGACGTAAAAAGGGCACAGGAAGCGGTAAAGGCGGGGATTCATACCCTGGGCGAAAACTACATTCAGGAGGCAAAGAAAAAGATTGATAACATACGGAAAGGTAAGGATATAAGCTGGCATTTTATAGGCCATCTGCAAAAGAATAAGGCAAAGGATGCGGTTAAATTATTTGACATGATAGAAACAGTTGACTCCATCGGCCTTGCAAAAGAATTGAATAAAAGGGTAAAAGAAAAGCTGAATATCCTGATTCAGGTAAATCTGGCAAAGGAAACTACAAAAGGCGGAGTTACCGAGCATGAGGCATTGGGACTTGCCCGTGAAATAGCCAAACTTGAAAATCTCTCACTAAAGGGGTTAATGACCATCCCGCCATATTTTGAAAATCCTGAAATGTCGCGGCCTTATTTTACCGAACTAAGAAGACTGGCGGAGAAGATACGGCGTGAGAATATTCCGGGTGTTATTATGAAAGAGCTTTCCATGGGCATGTCGCATGATTTTGAGATAGCCATAGAAGAAGGCGCAACCACAATAAGGGTGGGGACAGCGATATTCGGGGAGAGGCCGAAAAAAGATAGCAGATAGTAGACAGGAGACA
>CAZVZI010000268.1:0-3048 GCA_964631455.1 uncultured Thermodesulfobacteriota bacterium
TACATCGTGGCTTTTTTGGATGGGTTGTTGGTGGTATGCCAGATATGCTTTTAACGCCTTTTCTGCACACTGCTGGGCGTGGTAAATAGCGGCATCCGGAATCGGGTCGCCGCCTCCCATAAGTTTAGAAGCCGACTTCAGATCGTTTTCCGCTTTAAGAAGCCACGCTTCATGCGGCCTCATAAAGTTTTACCCCTTCCATCTTTATCTTGTAGCATAGCGTAGAAACATTGCCCGCCAACTCTTCAAACTCTTCCCTAGTATATACGATGATATCCTTAGCTATCTTGAAACCAGTCAGCGCCTCTATCCCTTTTATCGCACGCTTGTAAGGCTTTTCATCCGACTTGTCCACCACTACAAGCATGTCCAGATCACTCTGCTCATCAGGAGTTCCCCATGCAAAAGAACCAAATAGATATAGCTCCTGCGGGGCATACGCCTCTATTAACTTTTTTTTTGCTATCTCAATAATTTCGGAACGGTTCATAAAACCTTCTTTATCTGAATACTTGCAAACAACGCACCCCTCTGCCTCGTAAATCTCCTACAATTCTATCTCATAAGGGGTTTATATTCAAATCATTTCAAGCAAACCCTTTTGGGGTGGGGCATTTTAATGCGGAGAGCACTCTAATTTAAATTAAAGTTGTATTATCTATCTGAGAATATAAACTTCTCATGATAGGAAACATTACCTCAAACCTTGCTCTTGTAACCGATGGAGCAGGGTAGGTTCTTGTCACACCGTCAATCCATGTATGGGCAGCATCATCTCGGTGGTCCTTTACTGCTTCAAGCTCGCTTATAAAAACTTCGAGTTGCCTGTTAGACTTTAATTAAGCTCCTCATCTTTAATTTTTAGCTTGCCTTCCATATAGTCGTTTAAATACTTTGCTAGTTTTCCATTGTATTTTTCGTAACTCTCATAAAAACCAAAGATTCTTAGCATTAGCTCTTCATACGAAAATCTATATGAATGATTCAATTCAAGTGAGAAAAGGCTTCTAAAGTTAGGATATTGCACCAACGACTTAATTAGGTCATTAAACTTACCATGGAATATACAGTTTCTAATTTCTTGATTGCTTAGTTTGTTGCCGCCTGTATTAAGACGATGAAATATTGTAAATAGATAACACATGTGTGCCTTTTTCGAATAGTCGCATCTAAGCACTGTTACTGGTATCGTAAGGTTTTCTACGCGACTATATACGTCATAATATTTGTCTTTTAAATGACCTGCTGTACGACCGGATATTCTTGAATCAATATCATCTAACTTAGATAGCCGCCAATTATCGTCTGTTAAAAAATTGATAATGCTGGATATTCTTTGAAGGCCATCAATCATTAACCTTTCCCCAGTCTTATAATCAAGACTCAAGCACATGCTTGGTATGGGTAACTGTTTAACCAAAGAATCTATAAAGCGAGATTGTGCAGGTTGGCTCCAAACAACATCCCTTTGAAAATCAGGTTGAATGATGAGTTGCTTTGTTTTATACATTCTGACTAAATCGGCACATGAACGAAGTTCATTGAATGCAACAATATCTGATGGAGGAGTTTCGCTAAAATCATCCTCCTCTTCTAACCGTTGCTCCTGCTTTTCTAATTCTTCTGAGTATTCTACTGTCATTTTAAACCTCACGTTTTGTTATGTATTATATATGGTTTAATAGGGACAACACATCCCATTTAATATATCCCCAGACCTGCCGCACCTATTGCTTCAGGAAATATCACAATTTGCAATATAAGGCAAGGGAAAGTCCGACCTTAACAGAGTGCTTATCTTCCCTTTTCCAATCCCGACACCTTAACCCCCACCAACCTCACCTCTTTTGGAAAATCTATCTTGTTAAATATCTCCAGAGCCGCTGCCCATATGTCATTGAAGGAATCGGTCGGTTCTTCCATCGACTTTGCCCTTGTTATTGTATGAAAGTCTTTGTAGCGAATCTTCAGGGTTACTGTCTTTGCCTTGTATTTATCATGTTTCATTCCGTCCACCACATCCTTTGCCAGCTCAAACAAGGTCTCTTTTATGAGATACAAATCCCTCGTATCTTCCTGAAAGGTAACCTCCCTGCTGAATGAACTCGGCTCGTAAAACGGCACAACCGGGCTTTCATCCATGCCGTGAGAATATTCATAAAGCATCCTTCCAAATGATTTTCCAAAGTTGCTTTCCAGATATTGAACAGAGAGCTTTGCCAAGTCGCCTATGGTCTTTACGCCAAGCTCATGCAGCCTCTGCTCGGTCTTTTCACCGACACCCCACAGTTTTCTTGCCGAAAGCGGATAAATCGTCTTTTCAATATCCTTTTCCCTTATAACCGTGAAACCGTTTGGTTTATTCATATCGCTTGCCATCTTTGCAAGGAGTTTATTTGGCGCAATGCCTACCGAGGCGGTAAGCCCAAGCTCTTGTTTAATCCTCTTTTTTACCTCCCTTGCTATATCAAGCGCGCTCTTACCGCATTCTGTAACATCCATAAATGCCTCGTCAAGGCCGAACGATTCTATAAGCGGCGTATATTCTCGCAAGATTGCCATGAATTTCTCGGACTCATTTTCATATGCCTCAAAATCCACAAGCAGGAATATTGCCTCAGGGCATTTTTTATACGCGGTTCTCAATGGCATGCCTGACCTTATGTCGAACTTGCGCGCCTCGTATGACGCTGCGGATACAACCCCTCTTTTTGTTGGGTCGCCGTCTCCGCCTACTATAACAGGCTTGCCTTTTAGTTCAGGCCTCTTTTTTAATTCTACGGACGCAAAGAACGCATCCATGTCTATATGGATTATTGAACGGTTTGGCATTCAAACATTTAATCAGGCGCGGGGAGGCGAGTCAAGAAGACAAAAACACAAAAACCCGATTGTAAAGATTGACAAAAAATTGCAATGGTCATAATATGAACAAATACCAGTTTTGGGCTTAATCCAATACTTGCGCTTGCGATAGAGAATCCTTGATTTGAATTTGGGAACGAAGTAAATTAAAGCAACTATTCATGGGAGGGATTTATGACAAAG
>CAZVZI010000269.1:0-3033 GCA_964631455.1 uncultured Thermodesulfobacteriota bacterium
TGAGTTCATATTCTGCGCCGCTTGATACGGCCTTCATAAAATCCTCTGTTATGGCAACGGAGATATTGAAATTGTTGAGATTGTTGTTATCCTCTTTGCAGGTTATGAAATGCATTATATCAGGATGGTCTATACGTAGGATTCCCATGTTTGCGCCGCGCCGCGTCCCGCCCTGCTTTATGGCCTCTGTGGCCGAATCAAAAACGGTCATAAACGATATTGGGCCTGATGATATGCCTGATGTGGAGCCCACAACATCACCGGACGGCCTTAGCCTTGAAAATGAAAATCCCGTGCCGCCGCCTGATTTATGGATAATAGCCGTATGCTTCACAGCCTCAAATATGCTTTCCATGGAATCATCGACAGGGAGCACAAAACATGCTGAAAGCTGCTGTAATTCCCTTCCTGCGTTCATAAGGGTCGGCGAATTGGGCATAAACTCAAGCGATGCCATCATCTCATAAAAGGCCTCTGCCGTCCTCTCGGTATCCGCCTTTGGGTCGTAGAACCTGTCTGCCTGGCTGATATTTTCCGCAACACGCCACAGCATGGTTTCAGGAGTTTCTATGGGATTGCCGCTCAGGTCTTTTTTAAGGTATCGTTTTTCCAGCACCTTAATGGCGTTTGTTGAAAGCTGTGGAACCATACGCTTTTGCCTTTGCGTGCCGCGGGATAGTTTTTTCTTTTTAACCGAAGACTTGAAATCCTCTCCAAAAATGTTTTGTTCTACGCCCATATCGCCTCCATTAGACAGTTTTCTTTAAAAGCGCCAATTGTATAATATAAAATTTGGCAAGCACAAAATGCTTGTTTTTAAAGGTAAATATAGCATATATTGTGGAATGAGCTCTAATATACCACAATATATTGTGTTGTCAAGAGGAAAAGCGCTTTTCCAAAAAATGTTTTTCCAGAAATCAATGTCATTACCCGAAAATGCCAAGGGCTTGCTTTTCATAATGGTTTTGCGTATCATAATTACCTATGTTCAGGACGGTCATATTTCTTGGAATAACGGTTTTAGTTCATGTTTCTGCTATTACTGCAAGGCCGGCGTTTGGAGAGAATCAAGCAACTCCTGCGGTGGATAAAGTTGTTATAATAAACAATCCGGATGCCAGTCAGGTATCTTTTGAAATAAAAAACGCATTTACAAAAGACATAGAAGAAGGCATTAAAAGCGGGATACCGACGACCTTTACTTTTTTTGTGGAACTTTACCGAAGGCGCGGTTTGTGGCTTGATGAAACATTGGCCGACATGACATTCAGGCATACTGTAAAGTATGACAATTTAAAAGAAGAGTATGATGTCGTGCTGGAGGAACAACCGCAAAATATTATACGGGTTAAGGAGATTGGGCAGGCAAAAAAAATCATGGCAGGCGGCGATAATATCGGCGTCAAATCGGCGCTAAAAAAGGGAGAAACGTATCAGCTCAGGATAAAGGCCGCCTTGGATCCTGTAAGCCTTCCATTCCCGCTTAATTACATGCTGTTCTTTGTTTCATTCTGGAATTATGAAACCGATTGGTATGAAAAGGAATTTACACCATAAGAAAATAGGTTGAGCCCGAGGTTAAGGCTGAGTAAAAACCTTAACCTTAACCTTAACCTTATATAGCAGCCTATGACCGAACAACTAATATCCACAGAAGAACATAAAAGACGCAGACGCGAGTGGTATATCATTGCATCTGTTGCAATTGCCATCTTCGTATTGACATATATTGAAAGCCATATCTCAAACATAAGCGGCAACATTCCCACAGCCACCAATGTTGTTGTATTCGGCCTCATCAATATAAACATAATACTCCTAATCCTGCTCGTTTTCCTAATATTAAGAAATTTTGTGAAACTTATATTTGAAAGGCGGAGCAGGATTATCGGCTCAAAGCTTCGCACAAGGCTTATCGTTGCGTTTGTAGGGCTTTCCATAGTTCCAACCTTTCTCCTATTTTTTGTGGTTATCGGTTTTATAAACAAGAGCATTGAAGGCTGGTTTGGCATTAAGGTGGAAGACTCTTTGAGGGAATCCCTGGAACTGGGGCAAAACTACTATAAAGACACATCCGACAAGATGGTTGCCTATGCCAACCAAATAGGGGCCAAGATTGCCGAGGATGGGCTGGCGCAGGATGATAATAGACTCCGGATATACCTTGAAAAAAAGATGGCGGAAACGGGGGTAAGCAGCATAGAAGTTTTTTCCGTGGGCAGGCAAAGAATCGGTTATGCAATAGCAACCCATGTAACGCAAAATATGGTCCCTGACATAGCGACGGAATCCATAACAGATTCCTTTAAGGGCAATGCCGCAAGTTTTATACAAACACTTGAGAATGGGGATGTGGCAAGGGGTATTTCGCCGGTGTTTTCGGGCGATCGTAAGGTTATTTTAGGAGTTGTTGTGGTCAGCCATTATGTGTCCAGGAGTCTTATTGCCAAGATGAAGGAAATTTCCACTGCGTTTGAAAGCTACAAGCAATTGAAGATACTAAAAACGCCGCTCAAGGCCAGCTATTTTACAACACTCCTTATCATAACTCTTGTAATAGTATTCTTCGCAATATGGATAGGAAGATACATGGCAAAAGAAATAACAGTTCCTATCCAGCAGCTTGCATACGGAACAAACGAGATTGCAAACGGCAATCTGGATTACCGCATAGGCATAGAGGCAAGGGATGAGATTGGGGTTCTGGTAAATTCATTCAATAAGATGACCGGGGATTTAAAGGCGACAAAAAACAGGATAGAAGAGACAAATATAGACCTTAAGAAAACAAATGCCGAATTGGAGCAGAGAAGAAGATACATGGAAATAGTCTTAAGCAATGTAGCCGCAGGCGTCATTTCTATTGACAAGTCCGGCAATGTAACCACAATAAACAAAGTTGCAGAGGAGCTTCTTGGTCTGGGGACAGGAATGGTGTTTGGCAAGAATTACAGGGATATTTTAAGGCCAAGGGATGAAGATTTTTTAAATGCAATGATATCCGAGATGAAAGAAAGAGGGATAGAAAAT
>CAZVZI010000270.1:0-2982 GCA_964631455.1 uncultured Thermodesulfobacteriota bacterium
CCGATAACAGGCGCATCGTCCGATAGATTAAGATTATATTCCTTTAAAAGGTCTTGCCTGCACTGCGCCTTGCCGCTTAAATCCTTGCAATTATATTTTGCAATTATAAATTTATCCTTTTCAGGGCTCCAGTCGTCATAGTCAACGCCGTTCAATACGCCAAAGAGTTTTCCCTTTTTTGCCATCAAAACGCCTTCAAGGCCATAGCCGAATTCAGGGGTCTGAATCTCCTTAGAATATTTTTCGCTTACTGTTGTGATAATATCCGAAAACACTATGCCTGCCTTTAACAGATTCATGTTTCCCCAAAACTCTATCCCATCCGGAGCGAAAATTTCCTGAGGCAAGCCTGTTAAATGGAAATGGGAACGGGGAAACTGACCCTGATAAGCGATATTATGAATTGTAAACACCGTTTTAGTATTTGCAAAGAATGGGTCGTTTTTATAAACAGTTTTCAGAAGTGTTGAGATAAGACCTGTCTGCCAATCATGGCAGTGGATGATGTCGGGCTTAAATCCCAATTTTTTTACAGCCTCCAGAGCTCCACGCGAAAACAATATGAATCTCTCCGCATTGTCAAAATAGTCGCCTTCAGGCATTGTGTAGAGATACTTTCTGTCATAGTATTCGTCTCTTTTTAAGAAATATGCCGCAATACCATTGGCCTCGCCTTCAAATACAGAGGCGCTTACTTCTCTAAAACCAATCTGAGCAGAAACATGAATGCCTGTATCTTTGAGATTAAAACTCCCTTCCTGAACATGCCGGTAAAGGGGCATGATAATCCTTGTATCCAAACCGAGGCCATTAAGAGCCTTCGGCAAAGCGCCTGCCACATCCGCCAGCCCCCCTGTCTTGGCAAACGGTATTGCCTCCGGTGTTGCGATAAGGACTTTCAATGGTTTCATATTGCCCTCCATACAAGCAATTATATCCAATCTTTTCCGCAGTGCAACCTGTCCGATATCTACCCTTTAGAAATCTCAAAATCCATTTTTACCTTCTCTAAAACCTCTCTATCTATAATCAACTCTACCGCTGTCAGCGCCAAACATTTTGCGCCTTCCATTATGGCATTTTTGCCGTCCTCTGTAATTGTGGCGTCTGCAAATTCCCTTGTATGGATATTGATGCCTCTCCTCAGCAAGATATGCGGATGAATGGTGGGCAAGACCTGAGACACATTGCCTATATCGGAAGAACCTGCGTTCTTATCCATAGGAAAGTCATCTTCTTGAAATCCAAGAAATTCCATCTGCTTTTTATATACATCGGCAAATGCCTTGTTTGGTTTAAGGGGCGCATTCATATCTGCGCCTTCCTCTATGCTTAACTCACAGCCTGTGGCCAGAGCCGCCCCTTTCGCGCAGTTTAAAACCCTTTGCTTTACGGAATAGAGTTCATCCAAATCCTTAGCCCTTACATAAAAACTGGCCGACGCCTTTTCAGGGATTATATTAGGCGCAGCGCCTCCGTCTGTTATTATCCCGTGAATACGCACATCGCTTCTAAGTTGCTGCCTCATGGCATTTATGGAATTAAATGCCTGGATAACCGCATCAAGGGCATTTATGCCTTCCTCAGGATATGCAGAGGCATGGCTTGGTTTGCCTTTAAAATGCAGATTAAGCCTTATAAGACCGAGGAAAACTCTGGACACCATCCTCTTTGAAGACGGGTGCGCCATCATTGCAACATCAAGCCCGTTAAACAGCCCTGCCTTTATCATCGCAATCTTTCCCACGCCAATCTCCTCCGCAGGCGTTCCAAGCACAACTATACTCCCGCCTGTCTTTGGGATTAATTTGGAAACTGCTATTGCCGCACCTATTGACGCAACCCCTGAGATGTTGTGCCCGCACCCGTGGCCTATTTGAGGCAAGGCGTCCATCTCTACAAGAAGGCTGATTGCCGGTCTTCCATTTCCATAAACAGCCTTAAACGCGGTCTCCACGCCGGCAATGGCTTTTTCAATCTTAAAACCGGATTCCGCAAGCATATTCACACAAGCCGCTGAGGTCTTGTATTCTTTCAGGCCTGTTTCCGGATTATGATAAAAATCGCAGCTTAAGGAAAAAAGTTTTTCTTTAATTCCGTCAAGGATATTTAATACCTCTTTCTTTATTTCAATTACCTGCATAATGAGATTAGCTCCTTAATATTCTCTATTATCACATCCGCCCCCGCCTCTTCCAATTCCTGTCTCCCCCTGAAGCCGTAAGCAGCGCCGATGGTTATAACGCCTGCCTTCTTTCCTGCCTCAATATCTATCCGGCTGTCCCCTACAAAAACGGTATTTTGAGGCAGCGCATTAATCCCTTTCAAAATTATCTCAATTGCCTCAGGCGCAGGTTTTTTGTTTTGCACACCATCTCCGCCGACTACTTTGTAAAAACAATCTGAAATATCCAATTCGTCTAAAATCTTTTCTGTAAGATTCAGGGGCTTGTTTGTAGCTATCGCAAGTTTTTTATCCTTAAAGTGTTCCAGAACATCTTTTACGCCTGGATACAGCTTTGTCTTTACCAGCAGGTGATTGCTGTAATATCCCATGAATATGGTTCTGGCCTCTTCCAAAAAAATCTGCTTTTCTTCAGGCAGCACCTTTTGAAGAAGCATCTTCACGCCCCAACCGATGCGCTCCTTTATCGCCTGATACGAAAGCTCCTCAAACCCCATCTGTCTGAGAGTCTTATTTACAGCCCATGCAATGTCTTCGCTGGAATCTATGAGCGTGCCGTCTAAGTCAAAGATTATCAGCTCTGCATTAAACATTCTCGTTTCTTATTCTCCCTACAAAAGGCGTGATAACAAAGAAGCCCGCCCCGATATAGCATCGGAGCGGGCTTCTTTGGGTTATATTACAACCTCTAGTTACTGAGGCAGCACATTTGCGGCCTGAGGACCTTTTGGCCCTTTTACGACATCAAATTGCACCTTCTGTCCTTCTTTCAGGGTCTTAAAACCTTCGCCTGAAAT
>CAZVZI010000271.1:0-2971 GCA_964631455.1 uncultured Thermodesulfobacteriota bacterium
TTCATACAACCACAGAGGCACATCACAGGGCAATGATAGTGGAAGTAATGGGAAGGCATGCAGGATGGATTGCTACATACGGCGGTTTGGCAGGCGGCGCGGATCTGATACTTATCCCTGAAAAACCATTTGATATGGAAGAGGTATGCAATATCGTTAAAAAAAGGGCAGAATCAGGGAGGGGTTTCAGCGTCATAGTCGTGGCAGAGGGCGCTGTTCCAAAAGGGATAGAGGGATATATAACCAAGGATGTAAAAAAAGATGCCTTCGGGCATGTCTTGCTCGGCGGCATAGGTGAGTTTCTTGCAAAAGAAGTTGAAAAGAAAACCGGTGTTGAGTCCCGGCATGTTGTATTGGGGCATCTCCAGAGAGGAGGCAGCCCGACAGCATACGACAGGATACTTGCATGCAGATACGGTGTCAGAGCGGTGGAGTTGATAAATGAGGGGAAATTCGGCAGAATGGTAGCGCTTCAGGGAAATAAGATTGCGGATATTCCGATTGAAGAGGGCGTTAAACGGACAAAGACGGTTGATATGGAGATATTTAAAGTGGCAGAGGTGTTTTTTGGATAGCCTGTTTTATAGGAGGTCTTAACTTGCATAATTTTATTAACGTTCATTATTGCGGCGCATTATTTGCATTTCTATCCCTAATCCTTGCAACCAATGTCCCGGTTGGCTTTTACAGGAAAAGGTTCCAGCGGTTTTCAAGGCCGTGGGCAAGATGCATATACATACCGATACTGGCAAATATCATCATTAGAAGGTTTTTTAACCTTGGATACGATGTTATTCCTTTTACTATCATGGTTGTGTTTGCAGGCCAGTTTATAGGCGCAAGGGTTAAACTGAACAATTCGGATACCCGATATGACAAAAGAGGCCCTGTCTCCAACTAAAAGAAGATTGTTTCCTTCCCTCATTTCTTATTCCTTATTTCTCATTTTTGCTTTCTCTATGCTTTCAGCCTGCGCAAAACAAATTTCAGAAGAAGATAGGCTGAAAGCCGTAGTCTATGAAGTTGCAGAGGCAGGCCAGAAAAAGGATATTAATGAGATACGGAAGCACATTTCTAAATCATATAGAGACGCGGACGGAAATGATTATGATGCGGTTAGAAGAATTCTTGCGTATCACTTTATCAGGGCAGAGACTGTTTCTATATTTGTGAGAAGCGTGGATGTGGAGATAAAGGACGACACAGCCATTGTAAGGGCAAATGTTATTCTTGTCAGAGGCAAGGAAGTAAAAAGCATTAAAGATATAATCCCCGAATCCGCTGCAGGCTACAGGTTTGAGGTAGTGTTCAAAAAGGAAAAAGAAGACTGGAAGGCTGTGAGCGGGACATGGCAGGATGTTGGAGCGGCAGGGGTATTATGAAAATGCTGACAAAATTCAATGATTGAGGTAAAGGGAGAGAATGCCTCTAACGTCTGAAGACAAAGCACGCGAAATCATTGACAGCCTTCTTGAAAAGGCAGGCTGGCATGTATGCAATATCAATGATGCAAACATCCACGCCTATCTCGGCGTTGTCATAAGAAACTTTCCCCTGAAATCCGGCCACGGTTTTGCAGACTATATCTTTTATGTTGACGGCAAGGCTGCCGGTGTTATAGAAGCTAAAAAAGCAGGGGCAACGTTAACCGGTGTAGAGATTCAGTCTGATAAATATAAATACGGGCTGCCTGATGACCTTCCTGCATGGTATCGGCCATTGCCGTTTTGTTATCAGTCTACCGGTGTTGAAACGCGATTCACAAACGGATTAGACCCGGAGCCGAGGTCACGCGATGTTTTTTCATTCCATAAGCCTGAGACGCTTCTGGAATGGCTTACTGAAGATGTCCCGGCAGAGGCATTGCAGGCCGCGGAGAGATTTCCCATTTACAATAAGCCTTCCACTTTCTACAAAAGACTTCAAGAAATGCCTCCTCTGATTGAAGAGGGTCTCTGGTCAGCGCAGATTAAGGCAATCAAAAATCTCGAAAAATCGCTTTCCGAGAATCGTCCCCGAGCCTTAATCCAGATGCAACAGGGAGCGGAAAGACATTCACTGCCGTGACATTTAAGGCATTTAAATCTCCTTAATGCAAAATTTACGACAACTATAGTATAGGAGGTAAATTAACAGACGACACTTTTAAAATCAAGGAATGTTTGGATAAAATAAATGCCTTCTCTAACTTATCGGTCAAATTTGGCGGTCAATTTTGACTGAAAGTCTTTCTTGATTGTTTCTCATATTCCATAACATAGTGATATTCCAAACCTTTTAGAGTTGGCATGCGAATTGCTTTATGATAAGATTGCATTATGTCCGAGAATAAAATCGTATTTACCATTTGTTGTATGAATTGCCACCTTTGGGGCTCCTGCGAAACCAAGTGGTATCGCGGAGAAAAAGGTGAGGGACAGGTTTGTTGTCCAATATGCAAACAATTTTTCCAGTGTAACCCTAATTTTCCTCGATCCGAGTCCCGGGATTTCTCTATCAAATTGATAGAAGTCGTTAATGATAGTGTTTCCAAAAAACAATTTGTTACAGCCCATCATTTTGCATTATTCCTACCCATAAAAGATTTTTCTACCTTAAAGGATTTGAAGGATAAATACATAGATAATTTTGGTAACACCAAAGACATGCGGATCTTAAACGAAGGTCTGCTCATTTTTTCTAATCTCCTCAATCATGTAGAAAACAAAACCGCTGTTTTAGTGAACCTTGCATACTTTGGAGAATACTTGAATCCAGACGATGCTGACCAATTGATACTTAAGGCATTAGAAGGAAATCCGCCATTGGAGTATATTATAAAGTTCTACAGATGGTTAAGGGACAAACAGAAAAAAGCAGATTATATTAGAAGGCTTTCTAATGTTTCCCAAATAGCTAAAAATGATATCTTGCAAAGATTTTGTAGAGAATCAGAGGAGCTAAATCGTTTATTCCAGTTTCAAGATAATAA
>CAZVZI010000272.1:0-2958 GCA_964631455.1 uncultured Thermodesulfobacteriota bacterium
GCCAGCCTGCTTCAGAGCATATCTGACGCTGCCAGGGCCGCACGGCTGGATATATTGACCTTTAAGCCAGGCAAGGAGACGCCAAAAGGTTTTTATGCCGAGCTTACGATTGATATGAAAGTGGAAGGAGGCTATGGCAGCCTCTTTTCATTCTTTGAAAAGATTGCGGAACTGCCGAGAATAGTAAATATAAACGGATTAACCGTAACAAGCGGCAAAGAGGTTCGAGGAGATATTATATTGTCAGCAAGTTTTGTGGCAACAACATTTAAGTTTTTAGCACAGGCAGAGGCGCCGCAGGCAGCGCAAAAACCGGGGGCGAAGAAGTAGATATGAAAAGACAGTTATCAGTTATCAGTTGTCAGTTGTCAGTTGTCAGTAGATTAAAATTGTTTACTGTTTACTGCTCACTGCTCACTGTTTTCACTGGCTGCCAGCAAGGCGGAACGCCTTCTCAACCGCAAACCCCTGCTGCATCGCAAGCTAAAAAAGAGGCGCCCAAACCGGCTGCGACGCTTCCTGCCGAAGAAGTAAAAGCGGAAAAAAAAGAAACGGCGGCAGTTGATGTAAAGCAAAAAAATCCCTTTAAAACATTTATTGTTAAACTTGCGGATAAGCCTGCGGCAGCTGTGCGAAAGATGCCTTTGCAGAAATATGAATTGGAACAGCTCAAACTGGTAGCGGTAATGTGGGGTATGAACGGCTCTTTTGCGATGCTTGAGGCGCCGGACGGAAAAGGTTATTCAGTAAAAAAAGGCGACCTCATCGGAACCAGAGATGGAAAGGTAAAGCGAATAGACAAAGATCAGGTTGTGATTGAAGAGAGGTTTACAGATGTAGGCGGCGAGCTTTCAACCAGTGAATTCATAATAAAATTGCCGCTGCCCAAAGGAGAGGAGGAATTAAGATGAAAAATATAAAAGCATATCAGGAGCAAGGGGGCAAGGTTCAAGGGTTTAAATCCTTGTTTTCACTGTTTACTGTTTACTGTTCACTGTTCACTGTCTTTTATGGCTGCGCAGCTTCCACACAACAGATAAAAAAGCAAGAGGAAAAGGTAACAATTGAAAAGATTACTGTTGTTGAAAACGGCAAAAATGTATTGATAGAAGCGTCGGGCTCAATAACCTATACTGCCTTTAAACTATCCGACCCGGCCAGATTGGTTCTGGATATTCCAGGTGTGGATGTGGAGAAGGTGCGTAAGCCTATGGATATCAATAATGAGTTTATAACCACTATTGTTGCCGCAAGCTATGGAGAACAGACATCGGCGTCTATTGCGCCTATTGCCAGGGTGGAGATAGGGCTTAAGCAAGGGATTGTTCATGAGCTTAAGCAGGGAGAAGGCAGTATCATGGTGATGCTGAATCACGAGGAGGCAGCCATTCAACAGGATGCGCCCGCTGTAGCTGAAGTCCCTGCGGCAGCCGTACAAACAACTTCCGAATTGCAGCCGGCAGCGGTTAGTGAAGAGGTTAAACCTGTTCCTCCTGCGCCTGAAAAGAAAGAGGCAAAAAAGGCTGATAAATTACTCCGGATAGATGCAAGAAAGGAAAACGGTGCAACGGTTATAAGGATTATTGGAAACGGCGTAATAGGCGATTTTAATGCCTTTGATATGGAAAAGCCTGCTCCGCCAAGGTTAGTTGTGGATATTTGGAATGTCGGAAGTTCCATTGCCAAAACAAGTCTAACCGTAAACACATCTCAGATAAAAAAGGTGAGGATAGGCGAATATCCAAATAAGATAAGGCTTGTTTTTGACTCAAACCGGAAGACATTGCCTTCATACACAATAGAGAGGGTCGAAGATTCTCTAATTATAACCGCAGGCAAGGCCGGCGCGAAGAAGCAAGAAACAGCCAAAGCATCTGCCCCGCAGTCGGCGCCGGAAGCTGTTGCAGCAACGGCTGTGCCTGCTGCAATTGCCGCAGTGTCTGAGCCTGTTTCGGCGCCGGAAACCGGACATGAGATTAAGACAGAAGACAATGCAGAGGTAAAGGGAATAGATTTTAAGCAGCTATCCGATAAGGCAATGATAGTGTTGACTTTATCAAAGAAGACCGCATATCAATTATCTAAGTCAGGGGATGAGACCAGTCTGGTATTGGATATTAAAGACGCTGTTATAGCTGATGAATTCAAGAGAACGTTGGATGCATCTGATTTAAATACGCCCGTCGCAGCAATAAGCTCATTTCAAGCGCCTACTGAGTCTGCAAATGATGTTCGTATCCTTATTAAATTGAAACAAAAGACTGACTATAATATTTCACAGGAAAACGAAAAAATACAAATAGATTTTCCTTTGTTTGCAGCGGCGCAGGCAGTTCCAAAGAAGGCAGAAGCAAAACCTGAGGAAAAGAGCCTGCCCCTGCAGGCAGTAAGCAGGGGTCAGGAGTCAAAAGAAGCTAAACTGACAGAAGAGGCTGTAAAGAAGGAGGCGGAGCAGGCATCTGTATATGCAGGCCGCAAGATTTCTCTGGACTTCAAGGATGCCGATATAAGCAATATACTGAGGCTTATGGCAGAGGTCAGCAATCTGAACATTATTGCAGGAGAGGATGTAAAAGGCAAGATATCGCTCAGATTGGTGGATGTTCCGTGGGATCAGGCGTTCGATATAATCTTAAAAACAAACGGGCTCGGTAAGGTTCAGGAAGGCAATGTAATAAGGATTATGCCTGTTGCAAAGATAAAGCAGGAGAGCGAAGAGGCGCTTGCGTCAAGGAAGGCAAAGGAAAAATTGGAAGACCTTGAGACAGCGATTGTGCCGATAAGTTATGCAACGGCAGGCGCGTTGGAATCACAGGTCAAGAGTGTATTGAGCGATAGGGGAACCACTGCAACGGAGCCCAGAACAAACCAGCTAATTATTAAAGACATCCCTGCCAATATAGCAAAGGCGAAGGATTTGATAAAGAGATTGGATACACAAACGCCTCAGGTTTTGAT
>CAZVZI010000273.1:0-2954 GCA_964631455.1 uncultured Thermodesulfobacteriota bacterium
AAGATTGAATAAGGTAACAACCACCTGAAGAAGCATATCGGCCAGGTCTGCGCCGGGGTCTTTGGGGTCGTGGAGTTTTGCGCCGAGGAATGTCTGGCAGACCTTGAAATTATTGGCAATGGCCTCAGTCGTCATCCATATATCTATCCCAAACCTCGCCACATGGGTCTCCCATACATCCTGTTTTAGATAAAACTCGGCAAGTGAGCCGGAAAATCCAAAGTCGCCTCCGATAGGCTGTCTTATGCTGTGGCCGTATAATGCCCTGGTCATGGGATAGACAATAGAGTTTGTAATAGTGCCATCATACTTATGCCTGCTATAGAGCGGCGCTACAAAATCAAACCCATTTTTAATTATAGGCGATAAAAGGAGTTCTATCCACTCGGGCGTGATGCTCCTCAAATCAGCATCCACTACGCAACAGGCGTCTGTATGAAACTCCACCGCCTTCTGAAATATTGCCCTGAATGCGCTCCCCTTTCCCGGCACGCCGTTGTATGGGATGCTTATCCTGTGAGCAGGGTACACAGGATGGGAGAGAAAAATGGCTGCGTGATCATATGTAGCATCTCTCACCGCGTCCGGTGTTCCGTCTGTAGAGCCTCCGTCTGAATTAATGATAACAGCCTTCTTGTCCGGAAAATACTTTGCAAGTCCTGCATCAACAGCCCTTGTCACATGACCGATGGTTTTTGCATTGTTATAGCTTGCGATGCCTACAAGGATGTCTGTTTTTTCCGGATTTATCGCCATAATCCTATAAAGAACTGTGCTTAAGTATATCTTTTAATCCATCAAGCCTTATAAACTCCATAAAAGGCGCCCACCTCTGCCTGAATTGTTTATAAAATCCCATATCTTTTCTTTTTCTAATCAAGGATATGAGATAAGTATAAACCTTCATAGATTCTCCCCATTGATTGTTTGAAGCCAGATATAGAGAAAACAGTATAATAGTAATCACAGCCTTAACTTCCATATCCCATTTTAAAAAATATCCTGGATAGGGGTGCAGGTTCAACCCTTTATGACCCATAACCTTTGCCCTTTCGTAAAGGAACCGCTCTATATCCCCTTTCAGTTCTTCCTTTCTGTAAGAAACGGTCCTCTCTGAAGGAAGATGTTTTATCTTAAGATTTTTATCGAATAATACCTTGAAACCGGCAAGTCGCGCATTTATCAGATAATCTATATCCTCGCCGCGTGGAATCAACGGGTCAAAAGGTATGCGCTCAAAAAGCCTTTGACTGAGAACCATGTTGCCGCCCAGCACAACCGGAGACTCAACAAACCTCTCTTTGCTCTCAATTATAGCTTCCCATACGGCTTGAAACAACTTTGATTTATTCCATAAAACCTGCCACCATGGAGCAGCGGTTTTTTCATAAATCTCGCCGGTCTTTGATATATAAAACCCGCCTTTCCCATCCATCTTCGCTCCATCGGAAGGCTCTATAACCCCTTCCAACGCTATATGCAGAAAATCAGGGGTTTCTATTATCTCGTCATTATCCAGAAAAATAACAACATCAGCGCCTAATGCTTGAGAGATTATAAGGCCGCAATTCCTTATATTAGGGAAACCGCACACATTCAATTTTTCCGCAATGTCAGAAAAACCATTTCGTGAAATGCGCTTTTTTACTGCGTTAAGATTATGGGCTGTTAAGATAACCCTTCTAAAAGGAAAAGGATTTGAGAGCGCTTCCATTAACAGGGAGTGGTATTCCTTTGCAGTATCTTCATCTATACCTTTACCTTCAATACAAAATGGAAGGATAACATCCAACTGTCCGGCCTTAAGGATTTCAAGGCTTTTCAACGCCCTCCTGAGCATCTCAAATCCTGTGGTTTTGCTAATCTCTTGAGGAGAATCCGTCTTGATATAGGTGGGGATAACTATTGCCGTCTTTGCCATATATGTCATCTCTCCACTCTACCTGTGCGTTGCACGCAGACAGGTCTACCCTTATCTTTCAGGAGAAGATTAGTATCCATACACATGTCGTCTCATTGGGATTTTCATGATAGCACATTTAAGAATCAAGGAGATATGATTCTGCCAAGATGCGGAGAGAGGGGATATAATACTGCGCATGGGAAGCGGTCTTTCGTCCAATGCGGACAGTTATCCCATAGGGCCTCAGCGCTGAAAACGCATCTTCGTCAGTAACATCATCGCCTACATAGAATGGCACATATTTAGGGGCGAGCCTGCGCCATATCCATAAGACCGCCTTTCCTTTGTTCCAGTGGAGCGCAGGCCGCACCTCCATCAGCATCTTGCCGCGGGTCAACTGTAAACCGTATTTTTCGAGCCATGGCCCGACCGTTGTCCTGACAATATCCTTAACCATTCGATGATAATTCCTCCTGACCCGCCTCAGGTGCACTGCAATAGAAAGACCTTTGTTTTCTACATAGATGCCAGGAACTGCCGATAACTCTTTTATCAATCTCCTGGTGATAAACGCAAGCGGCCTTCTATAGGCGCTGCCTTTCCTCAGGATAAAACGGCCCTTATAATATACTTCCATGCCGTGGTTCGCTGCGTATATAACATTCTTCAGACCAACCCTTTTTCTTACATCCTGCATATATCTCCCGGTAATGATCCCAATCTTGATTTTTCTCTTTTGGGAGAGCCTTCTTAACCATGCGGATATATCGTCAGGGATAGCAGCGTCCAGTGGATTATCTGCTATCGGAGAGAGCGTCCCGTCAAAATCCAGAAATAGAATAATCCCCCGAACCCTTTCCATACCTTCCTACTCTCTGCGAATCTGGGTGAGTTCTGTGATAATGTCCGCAGCCCACTTATAGATATTGTTTTCCCGTACCACGCTCCTCATCCTTTTCATCCTGAGCTGCCGTTCTTCAGGCTCCATCTCAATTGCAACCTTAATCATATCTGCCATCTGCTCTGTATCATACGGATTCACAAGCAGGGC
>CAZVZI010000274.1:0-875 GCA_964631455.1 uncultured Thermodesulfobacteriota bacterium
GTATCCTTACAGTAAGGAGGTAAGGAAATATGCTTGCAAAGAAGACATCCAAAAACCAGCTAACCCTGCCGAAGGAGGTCGTCAAGTCGTTCCCTGATGCCGAATACTTTGATGTTTCGGTAAAGGAAAGAAAGATAATTCTCATGCCGGTCAGGATAGCCCCTGATGATGCGGCGCTTGAAGGCATAAGGGACAAACTGAGAAAACTTGGCATTACCGGAGACGTTGTTGACGAGGCGGTCAAATGGGCAAGAAAGAAAAAGCGGCAGTCAAGATAGTCCTCGATACCAATATTCTTATATCGTCTCTGCTGTTTAAAGGCGAACTTGCAAGAGTCGTAGACCTTTGGAAAAAGGGCAGGATTATCCCTGTTCTCTCCAGAGATACTTTTGACGAGTTTAAGGCCGTTCTTGAATATCCGAAATTTTCCCTGACAGCGCAGGAGATGAAGGTGATTATTGAGGAAGAAGTTCTGCCTTTCTTTGAAGTAATTGAAGTTGCGGATAAAATCAAAGAAGTATGCAGGGACGCCGATGATGATAAATTCATTGGCTGCGCCGTATCTGCATCAGCAGATTTTATTGTCATAGGAGACAAGGATTTGCTGGATATAGGCAGGTGCAAGTCTGTCAGGATTTTAAGCGCCTCCGATTTTTTAGGGATGTTTAAAAGTGAGTAAGATTGAAAAAACGGAACGGTTGATTTTATGACACATCAAAAACTCATTGAAAAAAAACAGGCTGAGACGGTTCTTCACCCCATAGATTTATCCGGCAACGATGTTTTGGCCAAGGTCAAAGACTATCTCAAAGACGGCGTCGAGGCATTGAGGGAGCGGCACCGGCTTGGCGCATCCGGTTTTGAGATTGTGCAGG
>CAZVZI010000274.1:885-2950 GCA_964631455.1 uncultured Thermodesulfobacteriota bacterium
GTTATACTGCGCTCATTGACAATTTCATCAAGGCGCTTTTTGAGAGGATAGAGGCTGAGGTTAAGAGTCAGAGAGTCAGAGAGTCAGAGAGTCAGAGAACTGCCATTGTTGCCCTCGGTGGATACGGAAGGGGCGAGCTTAATATCAAATCGGATATTGACCTGATGCTTCTCTATTCCAACAAGCTTACCCCTTACATAGAAAAACTCACCCAACGAATATTGTATATCCTGTGGGATACCGGCCTTGATGTAGGCTTCAGCACACGGTCGGTAAAGGAGTGCATCGCCCTTGCAAAAGATGATCTCAAGACAAAAACCGCCATTTTAGATGCGCGATTCATTGCCGGAGAGAAAACGGTATTTGATGAGTTTAAGGAGAGGGCTCAAAAAGAGGTTTTCAGCGAAAAGGAGATAGAGAAATTTATCAAAGAAAAAATGGAAGAGAGCAAAACACGGCAGGCGAAATACGGCGGCTCGGTCTATATACTTGAGCCAAATGTTAAAGAGGGCGAGGGCGGCTTAAGGGATATTCATACTGCCATGTGGATAGCAGAGGCAAAACACAACAATAATATCGACAGCATAGATGCGCTTGCAGACAAAGGGTTTCTGCTCCGCGATGCAGCGGAGAGGCTGAAGGCGTCCATAGATTTTTTATTGAAGGTTCGGAATGAGCTCCATTTTGAGGGCAAGAAAAAGACAGACCAGCTGGGCTTTGACCATCAGGAAAAGATGGCGCGCTCCTTCGGTTTTGAAGATACAAAAGATTCGCTGGCAGTGGAAAAGTTTATGCGCGAATATTACCGCCATGCCTCCAACATAAGTTATTTTTCCACGCTCATCATTTCACGTTGTCTTCATCATAAAGAGTCGGAGGGTCAAAGGGTCAAAGGGTCAAAGAGGATTTTTCCCTTTTTTAAAGCAGACAAAAAAGAGGTTATTGATAAAGATTTTTATATTTGCAACGGCCGGTTCTGCCTGTCAAATGAAAATGTATTTGAAGGCTCGGCGTATAGCATCATGCGGGTATTTGAGCACTACAGTGGATTAAAGAATTGCGAGATGGATAATTTTACCAGGGATAGGATTATCAAATCGCGCTTCAGGATAGATGATGATTTTATAATTTCCAAAGAGGTTGGGGAATCATTTCTCAATATTCTGAAAAGCGGCAGGGCGTTTGAAGTCTTGCAGGAGATGCACCGCTTGAGGGTTTTGGAAAAATATGTGCCGGAATTCGGCGATATTACCTGCCGGGTTCAGCACGATATGTATCATGTTTATACGGTCGACATCCACTCCCTGTTTGCAGTGAGAGAACTGGAAAGGTTGGAGCACGATGAATACAGGAAGAAATTTCCCCTGCTTGCGGAAATAATGGGGGATATTCAAAAGCCGGAGATTATTGTCTTGGCCGCTCTTCTCCATGATATTGGGAAATCAATGGGCAAAGGCCATGCGGAAAAGGGCGCGGAGATTGTCCCTAAGATATGCGGCAGATTGGGGATGAGCGAAGAAGATACTGCTGTAGTAAAGTTTCTGGTGAAATACCATCTGGTCATTGCCGATACCGCCCAATACAGAGACCTGCATGATGAAAGGCTCATCATAGATTTTGCAAAGACAGTCGGGGATATTGAAAGGCTGAATCTTTTATATCTCCTCACCTTCGCTGATGTGCGGGCTGTGGGGCCTGAGGTCTGGAGCCACTGGAAAGGCACATTGTTTCAGGAATTGTATTTTAATACATTGACTGTCATAGAAAGAGGGACTTACGAGATAGAAGAGGCCAGAGAAAAAATTCCAAAGATTATGCAGGAAACTGTCCAATCGTTGGGAGGTGAAATTGCGGCAGAGATAGTGGAAGACTATTTTCAACTCCTGCCCCAGCGCTATTTTCTGGCAAATGGAGCAGAGGCAATTATTGAGCATATAAAGATTGTTCGCCAACTTGGCGACAAGCCGCATATCATGCGGGTCAAACAAAACCTTGAAAGGCAGTATTCAGAAGTGACGATATGCACCGTTGATGTACATGGCCTGTTTTCAAAAATAACCGGCGT
>CAZVZI010000275.1:0-2942 GCA_964631455.1 uncultured Thermodesulfobacteriota bacterium
GATGTTGCCAAGTCATTTGTAGATTCAGATGCAGTAAATGAGGCATTGAGGTCTTTACTTGATTTGACGAAAACGACACAGCGCCTGACAAAACACTCCAGCGGACGGTCAATAGTCCGCCGCTGAGTTTTGTCGTTCCCCCTTCGCTTCGCTTTTCGAAAAAGGGGGGCTGTAATACTGGAATGATCAGGAGGAAAATAAATGAAAAAAGAATACGATTTTTCCAAAGGTGAGAGAGAGGTAAGTTTTATCGTCCAGACGCAGAATTATATCTGCCTATTTATATCGAGCCTAATATGATGGAAGTGCTGAGAAAATTATCAAAGAAAAAAGGCGTTGAGGTTGCGACAATAGTAAATGAGTGGATAAAAAAGGACATTTCCATAGTAGAAACAATAACAAAATAGCACATAACAAATTACTCCACAGGATGCGGCGAAACGACCGCCGCACTTGTAAGCTCAAACGTTAAACATAATCTCATCCAACACAACCCCTTGCCGTTCAGGCGCTTTCTGTTGACCTTTATTTTCCCCGCAGAAGAAACGCCTCTATAAACTCGTCCAGCTTTCCATCCAGCACAGGCTCTATATTCCCCACCTCAAAACCTGTCCTGTGGTCTTTGATTAAACGGTATGGCTGCATTACATAAGAGCGGATCTGGCTGCCCCATGTAATCTCTTTTTTATCCTTGTGAAACTCCTGCATCTTTTCTTCCTGCTCTTTTAATTTTAATTCATAGAGCCTTGACCTTAATATCTTCATGGCCAATGCCCTGTTTTTATGCTGGCTCCTTTCAGCCTGACACGCAACGATTATGCCGCTCGGCACATGGGTTATTCTCACAGCGGTTTCCACCTTGTTTACATTCTGACCGCCTGCACCGCCTGAACGGAATGTGTCAATCTTCAAATCCGCATCCTTTACATCCACCTCAATGTCATCTTCAATTTCAGGATATACAAACACGGATGCGAAGGATGTATGCCTTCGCTGATTTGCATCAAAAGGCGAAATCCTCACAAGGCGATGCACGCCAATCTCTGCCTTGAGATAGCCGTAGGCATAATCCCCCTCGATGGTCAAGGTAACGCTCTTTACGCCAGCCTCTTCCCCGGGCTGATAATCAACAATGTTGACTTTGTAGCCTTTTTTTTCAGCCCATCGGGTATACATGCGCAGCAGCATATCTGCCCAATCCTGCGCCTCTGTGCCGCCTGCGCCGGGATGTATGGAGAGGATTGCGCTCAACTTGTCATGCTCGCCGCCCAGCATCCTCTGAATATCCAATTGGCGCATCCCTTTTTCTGCGGCGGACAATTTTTCCTCAGCCTCTTTTGCGGTTTCAGGACTATTTTCCGAAACGGCAAGCTCCAGAAGAAGAGACGCCTCCTCCAAACTACTTTCCATATCTGCAACAGAGGAAATCCCGGATTTCAAGGCTGCCTGCGCTTTAAGCAGGTTTTGCGCCTCATCGGCATTTTCCCACAAGGCTGGGTCTGCGACCTTTTTATCTATCTCGGCTATTTTTTTTATCTTTGAATCCAGGTCAAAGATAACCTCGGATTTCAACAAGTTTATTTTGCAGTCCCTTAAGTTTTTCCTGAATTTCGTCGAACATGGCCTATTCCTTTCGTTTCCTTATTTTTCTAACAGCTATCAGCCAACAGCTAATAGCTGCAAGCATGCACCCAATCGCAAATACATCCCCATACCGCGCATAGAATGTAATTGCGCTATCATTTTTTACCTTTATATCTTCTACCATACTTTCCGTTGTAAAAACACCGCCTTTTGCCTGAACCCCTCCCACCGGGTCTATCACGCCGCTTATGCCGGTATTGGCTGCCCTTATTAAAAAAACCTTGTTCTCCACAGCCCTGAAAATGGATTGTGAAAAATGCTGATACGGCGCCGATGTTTTTCCGAACCATGCGTCGTTTGTTATATTTATCAAAAAACCTGCGCCTTCTTGTATAAAACCCCCGGCAAGATCAGGAAATATGGATTCAAAACATATCAAGACGCCGAAACTATTGCCGTCAAATTCAATAGGCTTAAGCCGGTTTCCCGGAGTAAAATCACCCACGCCAATAACAAGCTTGTGGATAAACGGCAGATACTTTTTTAGCGGCACATATTCGCCGAAGGGGACAAGATGGATTTTATCATACTTGCCTGCAAATTCACCTTTCGGCGACAAGAGAATGGCGCTGTTATAATATCTCGCTTCTCCGCCAGGACCAAGACCATAACTGTCTGCGCCGGTTAGGATGTAGGTATTGGTCTGTTTCGGCAGATTCATTATCTCGGGGCCGAAAACCTTATCGGACTGCAAAAATAACGGCACTGCGGACTCAGGCCAGATGATGAACTCTGCGCCTTGCTTTGCCAGAGCAAGGGTCAAGTCTTTATAAATCTCCACGGTCTCATTCTGAAATGCTCTATCCCATTTTTTCCCCTGGTCAATATTGCCCTGCGCGATGCCGATTTTTAAGCTGTTCCAACCGGCAATATTTTTATCCATCTGTGAAATTCTCAAAAAACCATAGGCCAAAACCATGAGAAGGATTAAAAAAACAAAAAGTCCTTGTTTCACAGGGAGCATCTTCTCGGCTCCAAGCCAATAGGACATGGCAAAGCAAAGGAGCATGTTCACCATCACAATCAAAAAAGAAATGCCGTATACGCCTGTAACATCGACTATCTGGATTAAGGGAAGAAAGGAAGGCTGCGAATAGCCAAGTAGAACCCACGGAAAACTAAATGTAATCATGTTGCCCCGCAGATATTCAAGACTCACCCATAAAGACGAAACAAAAAAAATCTTTAGCAGCGGACTTATTCCGCCGGATAATATTTTGGAGACAAGAAACCCGAACACGGCAGGGAAAAGGCTTAAATAAAAAACAAGCGACAAAAGAATTAACACGCTAGTGAAT
>CAZVZI010000276.1:0-1782 GCA_964631455.1 uncultured Thermodesulfobacteriota bacterium
TGATGAGATAGTTAAGCTCCGGCATTCCGCAACCCATGCGCTCCTTACGAGGAATGATGTGATTATTGTCGCATCTGTGTCGTGTATCTACGGAATAGGCTCGCCCGGGGATTACGGCAGCATGCATGTATATGCGGAAAAAGGCATGGAAACGCAGCGCGATGAGGTTTTGAAAAGGCTTGTGGAGATTCAGTATAAGAGAAACGATTATGATTTTTACAGAGGCACATTCAGGGTAAGGGGCGATGTGGTTGAGATATTCCCTGCATATGAGGCGGAAAGGGCAATAAGGCTCGAATTCTTTGGCGATACCATAGAGGCCATTTCAGAAATAGAACCGCTTAGAGGCAAGGTTGTTCAGAAACTGAATAAAGCGCTCATCCATGCCGCAAGCCACTATGTTACCTCAAGGGATAATCTAAAGCGGGCTATGGACAGCATACGGGAGGAATTGCTGGAAAGGCTTAAGGCATTAAAGGCTGAAAACAAACTGCTTGAGGCGCAGAGGCTTGAGCAGAGGACGATGTTTGATTTGGAGATGATAGAAGAGATGGGTTATTGCTCCGGCATAGAGAATTATTCGCGGCACCTCTCCGGCAGGCTGCCTGGAGAGGCGCCATATACTTTAATTGATTATTTTCCTGAGGATTTTCTCCTGATTGTCGACGAGAGCCATATATCAATCCCGCAGATCGGCGGCATGTATCACGGAGACAGGTCGCGCAAAGAAACATTAGTGGGATATGGATTCAGACTGCCGTCTGCCCTTGACAATAGGCCGTTAAAGTTTGAGGAATTTGAAAAAAGGGTAAGGCAGGCAATTTATGTTTCTGCAACGCCTGCTAATTATGAAATGGAAAAGGCAAAGGGCCAAGTGGTGGAGCAGATTATACGGCCCACAGGCCTTATGGACCCAGAGATAGAGGTCAGGCCTGCAAAAACACAGGTTGATGACCTTCTCGGCGAGATAAGAAAACGGGTTGAGAAAAAAGAGCGGGTATTGGTAACAACACTTACAAAAAGAATGGCTGAAGACTTGACGCGCTATTACGCTGATTTGGGATTGCAGGTAAAATATCTGCACTCAGACATTGAGACTCTTGAAAGGGTTGAGATACTCAGGGCGCTGAGGCTTGGCGAGTTTGATGTGCTGATTGGCATAAATCTGCTAAGGGAAGGGCTTGATTTGCCTGAGGTGTCTATGGTAGCCATTCTGGATGCGGATAAGGAAGGCTTTTTGCGTTCGGCAAGGTCGCTTATCCAGACCTGCGGCAGGGCTGCAAGAAATGTGAACGGCCATGTGATTATGTATGCAGATGATATTACAGGCTCTATGAATGCAGCAATTGATGAGACAAACCGCAGGCGGAAACTTCAGGCAAGATATAATAAGGAAAACAACATCACGCCGGAAACTATAAAAAGCTCAATCAAGGATGTCTTGAGCTCCATTTACGAGGCAGATTATTATAATGTGCCGCTTGTTGCCGAGAAACAGGCAGAGTATATCCCGCCGCACGAATTGCCTGCTATAATAAAAGCCTTGCGCAAGGAGATGCAGGAGGCTGCAAAAAAGCTGGATTTTGAAAAGGCCGCAGAACTGCGGGACAGGATAAAGGAACTGGAAGAGATGGAGGTTATGATTGGGTAGAAATGGCGATGAAGTTTCAAAACTTCCCCGATCTGAGTATCAAAAATGCAAGCCACAAGCCGAGAACACCTGCAATTACAAATCCGGCTATCCCCAGAAACGGGAACCCGGATAATTTAGGCCCGCTGCCG
>CAZVZI010000276.1:1815-2942 GCA_964631455.1 uncultured Thermodesulfobacteriota bacterium
TCCATTTCTCCCATAAGGTCTTCCAGGCCCTTATGCACAAAGTCTATGGTAAATTTATCGCTCATCATTTTTTTTAATATTTGAGTTATCTGAGAGGGCAGTGTTCTGGTAAATGTTTGGTATTCCCTCACAATGTCAATTGTGCCTTTTGCCAGGGCAGCGGGGGCAAGCCGTTTTGCTATAAGCATGCGGGCGAAACGTTGGCTTTCCACCAAGACATTAACCTCAGGATGCAAAAGCCTTCCCAGCCCTTCCAGTTCAAGGATGCATTTGTCTAAAAGCAGAAGCTCCCTCGGCATACATATCCTGTATCTTGAAGCGAGCCGTATATAATCCATAAACAGTTCGCCGACGCTTGTCCTTTTAAAAGGCTTTCCAAAATAGGAGAAGAGCATGTCCTGATATTCCCTTTTAAACGCCGCTTCATCTATATCCTCAGGCAGTATACCCATCCTCAGATAAACCTTTGTAAGAAGCTCATAGTCTTCGCTTACAAGGCCGGTAAATATGTCTGCAAGATTTTCCTGCAGCTCCTTATCTATCCTGCCGACAATCCCAAAATCGACAAATGCAACCTGTTCCGGCCCTGTAACAAATATATTTCCTGAGTGGAGGTCTCCGTGAAAGATTCCAAATTCAAATACCTGTCTGAACAGGGTTTCAGCTATGATGTGGCTTATCTTTTCCGTGTCTATTCCATTTTCCTTGAGTTTTTCTATATTATCCGCCTTTATGCCTTCTATCCTTTGCATTGTCAGAACCTTTTTGCCCGTCAAATTCCAGTAAATGCCCGGTATAAGAACCCGTGGGTCATCAGAGTGATTTTTCCCGAACCTTTCCGTATAGCTGGCCTCCAATGTAAAATCCAGTTCTTTTCTTATGGTTGAGCCAAATTCTTCTACCATGCCGACCGGGTCATAAACCTTGCTTTCAGGCATATATTTTACAATAAGCCTTGCAAGGTATTGAAGTATGGAGACATCGGTATCTATTATCGCATCTATATCAGGTCTCTGCGCCTTTATCACCACATCTTCTCCATCCATTGTAAACGCCTTGTGAACCTGCGCAATAGATGCGGCGGCAACAGGTTTTTCATCTATCTCTTTGAACAATTCTTTTGCCGG
>CAZVZI010000277.1:0-1016 GCA_964631455.1 uncultured Thermodesulfobacteriota bacterium
AACCTGCTGGGCGTGCAGATCGCTGACATTCGCTCCGCGCTCTACAGCGCCTTCGGCGAGCGCCAGGTTTCGACTATCTACACTTCGAGCGACAGCTATCAGGTCATCATGCAGGCCGCCGCCGAGGACCGTGCCGACGAGAGCGCCTTCGGCAAAATCTATGTGCGCGCCAAAAACGGCGCCCTGGTTCCGTTATCGAGCATTGCGACGGTCGGGCGCGAGGTGGGGCCTGTCTCTATCAATCACGCAGGGCAGCTTGCGGCAGTGACGGTTTCCTTTAACCTTGCTCCCGGTGCAGCGCTGGGCGACGCATCAAAGCGCATAGAGAAATTCAAGCGCGAGCTCAATCTGCCGGTAAGCATTCTCACCAGCTACGGCGGCGACGCCGCGGCGTTCCAGTCTTCGCAGTCAAGCCAGATGGTGCTGATTGCCGCCGCGCTGCTGGTAATCTATGTGCTGCTTGGCGTGCTGTACGAGAGCTATATCCACCCGATCACGATTCTTGCCGGACTGCCCTCGGCCGCAGTCGGGGCGCTGGCAATGTTGTGGCTGTTTGATATGGATCTTTCAATCATCGCCATGATCGGCATCCTGATGCTGATTGGCATCGTTAAGAAAAACGCCATCATGATGATAGACTTTGCGCTCAATGCGCAGCGCAACGGCGGCATGGCGCCGTGTGAAGCGATCCGCACCGCATGCCTGCTGCGTTTCCGCCCGATAATGATGACCACCTTAGCAGCGCTAATGGGTGCGCTGCCTATCGCCCTTGGCCTTGGCGCGGGCTCCGAGCTGCGTCAACCGCTGGGTCTCGCGGTGGTAGGGGGATTGCTGTTCTCGCAGGTGATTACACTTTTCATCACGCCGGTGATTTATCTCTATCTTGATCGCTTTTCGGGCAGTGGGCCGCTCAAGCTGGCGGGCGATGACTAAGGCTGTCGTTAGAGCAGTATGGGTAAGGGGCCATAAAATAGCGATTGAAAACTTCGCTATTTTACAAACCGACGCATTTTTGT
>CAZVZI010000277.1:1026-2934 GCA_964631455.1 uncultured Thermodesulfobacteriota bacterium
TTTTTGTTGAATCTCCGCATAAATTGACCTAAAATTCACTAAAAGATGTATGTAGATATAAAAAAAGAAGGGTAGAGATACATTTTCTGGCTTGCAAACTTTTATTAGAGAAAACTCAAATAAAATGACAAGCGTAATAGGGCAAATGCTCAGAGTAATAGACAATCAGAACAAAAAGCCTAACAAATCATTCCAGCGGACGGCTTGACAGCCGCCGCTGAGTTTTCACGTTACCAACACAACCGTAACAAACACATTACCTTATGCCACTTCTCACATTAAATAACATCACAAAGCACTTTCCCGCCCGCGGCGGTATTTTCAAAAAAACGGACGGCATTGTTCATGCCGTTGACGGGGTGAGTTTTTCTGTGCATAAGGGAGAAATATTCGGCCTTGTGGGTGAGAGCGGGTGCGGCAAGTCAACCCTTGGCCGTGTTGTTGCAAGGCTTATTGAGCCTACATCAGGAGAGATAATCTTTGACGGCAAAGATATAACCCGCTTAAAATCAAAAGAGCTTAAATCTGTAAGAAGGGAATTACAGCTAATCTTTCAAGACCCTTATGCATCGCTTAATCCGAGGATGCCAGTGGGAGAGATTATCGGAGAGGCGCTCACCATTCACGGTATTGCGAACGGCGCGGAGAAAAGCAAACGAGTAGAAAAACTTGTTGATATTGTGGGGCTTCCCAAAGATTCGGTTTCACGCTATCCCCACGAATTCAGCGGCGGTCAGAGGCAGAGGATCGGTATTGCGCGGGCGTTAGCATTGAATCCCAAATTTATCATTGCCGATGAACCCATATCCGCTCTGGATGTTTCAATTCAGGCGCAGATAATAAACCTGTTCAGGGATTTGCAAAAGGAGTTTGACCTGACCTATCTCTTTATTGCCCATGATTTGAGAGTTGTGGAATATATCAGCGACAAGGTTGCGGTCATGTATTTGGGAAAGATTATGGAGATAGCAACATCCAAAGAGGTTTACAACCATCCCGTGCATCCTTATACCGAGGCATTGCTCTCCGCGGTTCCGATACCTGACCCGCAAAAAAAGAAAAAGCGGATTATCCTCAAGGGCGAGATACCGAGCCCCATAAATCCGCCTTCAGGGTGCGTGTTTCACACCCGCTGCATCTATGCGCAGGAGAGATGCAGAGTAGAAGTTCCTTTGCTTATACCGAAAACTGACTCAAGGCTTGCTGCCTGTCATTTTCCGCTTTAGATTTATTATTTCCCTGCCACCCTCACTGTGCTTGCCTGCGGCCCTTTTTCTCCCTGCTCTTCTGCAAAATGTACTTCTGTGCCAACCTTCAGATGCTTAAAATCGCTGTTCAATACGCTATTTTCATGAAAGTATATTTCCCGTCCGTCTGATGTGGTAAGGAAGCCATAGCCTTTATCAGAAAATATGGAGCTTACTCTTGCATATGGGATTTCCTCGCGCTGCTTCACATCGCCGCGCTGCTTTCTGGAATAGTCTTCCAATTTGCGGCGTGCTGCATCGAATGCGTCTCTTATTGCCACATAGATATCTTCATTAGATTCACGCTTTACTACTATTTCTCCACCAGGCACTGTCATATAGATATGAATATCGTATAATATGCCTTTATGTTTATGGCGATGCGGAACCTCCACAACAACCCGGCAGCGCATGATATCGCTGTAAAAGCTGTCCAGCTTTTCCACCTTTTCCCGAATCTGCTCTCTTATAAGGTCAGTAAGTTCAAAATTGCGGGCAGTGATTTGTAAATCTATTTTCATATATTACCTCCGGTAAGAATATTTCAAGTTATAGCAAAAACTAAAACTATACAGCCCCGAGGCTTTATGCCGCGGGGCTGTTACTCATAATAAATTGTTTCCCTGAAGACAGGCCATTTTATTTTTTATTTGCCGGTTCA
>CAZVZI010000278.1:0-2924 GCA_964631455.1 uncultured Thermodesulfobacteriota bacterium
CTTTCAGGGTCCCATCTTTCAAGATATGAACAATCAGGCAGGATTATGTCAAAAAGGGCCGTATCCTCGTTCATCTGGTTGTCTATCTTGACGCTGAACGGGATGAGTTTCTCATCCATCTGCACCTCTTTCCATACACTGGCAGCAGGGAAGGTATATGCTGCAGAGTTCATGTATCTCATAAGCACCTTTATCTTCTGCTTGCCTTCCTTAATCCAGAAAGGCACAAGATGAGAAACCTTGTGTTCTGCGAGCGGGAAGTCAGGCGGGGTTGATAAAAAGCTCGGCTCTTTTCCGCCCGGAGGATTCGGAGAAGGCTGTTTATACCCCATGCCTCTGGGCAGGCAGTAGCCCCCCTTTTTCTCGATGTTGCCTGTGATGATGGGAAGCATCATTGTGGCTTTTTCATTGTATGAGCCGTAGAGGTGCTTTGCCGGCCCCCTGTAGGTGTAGGTTGTCGCCGGCCCTGCGCTGGCAAACTCGATGGCAATCCTACGGATGTCCTTTGCAGCCATGCCCGAATATTTCTCTGCCATCTCCGGGGTATACTGTTTCAGGTATGCAGCGAGTTTATCCGCAGGATAGTTTGTCCATTTATTGATAAAATCTGTATCCGCAAGACCTTCGCTCATAATGACATTTGCCATTGCAAGGGCAACAATGCCGTCAGTGCCGGGGAAAATCGGGAACCACTCGTCGCTCTTTGACGCAGTATTGGTGCACCGCACATCAAAGGTGACGAGCTTTGCCTTATTCTCCACAAGACCCTCTGCAACCCTCTGTGCATACGGGTTGTGGAAGTAGGCTGCCTCAAGGATGTTGCTCCCGAAGTTCAGGATATACTTGGTATTGGCAAAGTCAGGGGTTTCTATATCCGGCCCCCATGTCGGCTGCATGCCGATTTTTTTGCTGGATTCGCAGGTAGAGGTGTGGTTTACCCCTGTAGAGGTGCCCAGGGTATTCATAAACCTGCCGTAGGCGCCGCCGCTTCTGTCCCTGCCCCAGTGGATCATAGTCTCATTTGGATGTCCGCTGTCTATAACAGCCTTTAACTTGCCTGCAACCTCTGTTATAGCCTCATCCCATGAGATCCTCTTATACTGGCCGCTCCCCCTTGGACCTGTCCTCTTTAATGGATAGAGTATCCTGTCCGGATCATAGACATGGCCTATGCCTGCATTGCCCTTTGCGCAGAGCCTTCCTCTGGTGGAGACATGCTTGTCATTGCCTTCGAGTTTCGTTATCCTTCCATTTTTGACGAATGCAAGGCCGCCGTCTTCTATGTTGCAGACAAGACAGGTATATGGCACAACTTTATCGAAATCTGCGCCCTTAATCTTGCCGCTATCAACTGCAACACCCCTGCCTCCCAGTTCAGTCTCCATTGCCTGAGCCTTAAACGGGCCTTCTATTGCCAAAACAGCGCCGGTTGCAGCGCCGAGTTGCACGAATCTCCTTCTTGTTAATTCCATGGATATTTACCTCCTTGAGAATTTTTGGCGCTCGGTTAGCTTATTTCGCCTCTTCTACAGTGCTGTTTATGGTCTGGCTCAGTTTGCCTAAAACAAGGTCTTCTGTTTTCACTGCAGCGCCGCCTTTTAAGACACCGCGGTCAGTCTGTCGGCCATCCATAGCGATGTAGAACACATGGGGCTCACTACAGTCATCCGGCGGAGCCGGCCTTACAGCCTCTGTGCCAAGAAGCCTGGAGACCTCGCTATTCGGGTCATCCGCGTCTCCCCATATTCTTGCCCTTCCAAGGCAAGTCTGGGCACA
Source organism: uncultured Thermodesulfobacteriota bacterium (assembly GCA_964631455.1). GTDB lineage: Bacteria > Desulfobacterota > GWC2-55-46 > UBA9637 > UBA9637 > JACRNJ01. The sequence continues at coordinate 1,777 of CAZVZI010000278.1, forward strand.
TGCAGGGACAAGCCCTTTATCAACCCTGTGAGCGCACATGGTGCATTTATTCGGCATTGCAGTGAATGGATCTCTGGAAAATGCGCCAATGGGGCACGCCTCAACTGCGGCGTCCAGTTCCGTATCAATCTGTTTCTTTGTCCTCCCCTTCAGCTTCTCCACATCAAACACCACGATGCCGTCATTCCTCCTGTAGACTGAACCGACGCCGTTATTGGAAGACGCATCTGCGCAGTTGCCGCACTGCGCACATATCCACAGATAGAATTGCCTGCGAACATTGGGATATTTGCCTACCTCCTTTGCCCTTATCTGGGTTCTCCATACGCCCAGAGGCACATCGTTTTCTGTTTTACAGGCAATGGTGCATGCCTGACAACCTATGCATCGCCTCGTATCCATTACAAAAACCATTCTGGCCATAATTTACCTCCCGTGTTTTTCACATGGCGTATATTTTATTCTCATAAAACAGGGTCAGGCACCCCGTCATACCTGATATTTCAGAAGCTTGCCATGAATACAAAAGCCTCGCCTGTTTTCTGATTGCGAACTATCACACCTCCTTTTTAGTCAGTCATTCCGACCATTTGATTACCTTTACAATCAGGACAATATCCCAATTGTTCAGTCTTCTGTCCATGTGCAGAAAGAATATTTTTAACCCTTTCAAATACAGCATCTGTTGATATTGGTTTATTGCACATCTTGCAAAACACCATGTTACTTTCGCATTTAACATCTATGGCAGCGAGTTTATTCAGTCTCAACCTTCTATCTATAGTAATACATCTCTCAGGACATGCCTTTTCGCAAATAGGGCAGCCCTTGCAGAGATTATGGTCATACATAAGCAATGCCTTTCCATTTTGTTTTTTTACAGTAAGCGCTTGTGTTGGGCATACATTTGCGCAGTTCTGGCAAAGGGTGCATTTTTTGCCAATATCAACATATGCTGTTCCAGGAAAAGGAATCCTGCCTGTATCTGATATGACTATCTGTTCAAGTATATTTTCATCTAAAGCATATTTTTTATCTGACGACTGATAATTGATAAATGATAACTGTTCTTTATTGTCAAAGAACCCAAATGCCCCCTCATAACAACTATTGGCAAATATTTCTTCCATTTGTTTAAAATGGTTTAT
>CAZVZI010000279.1:0-347 GCA_964631455.1 uncultured Thermodesulfobacteriota bacterium
CCTCTATGCTTGCGTCTTTGTGTTCCACGATTCGCATGACGCTGTTATTTTCATCCCGCAGCACCCTGCCGTAGCCTGATGGGTCTTCAACCACAGTTGATATAAATGAAATTACCGCCTTTCTTTTTAGGTGGAGATTAAAAAGACCCTGAATCGTTTCTTTGGTGATAAGCGGGACATCGCCGGAAAGGATTAAGCAATTGCCGGTGAAATTTTTGAGAGCGGATTCGGCGCACAGAGCCGCATGGCCTGTGCCGAGTTGAGGTTCTTGTTTTACAAATGCGGAATGCAGTGTAGGGGCGTAAGGCATTACGCCCTTACTTATAACCTCTTCCGCTTTATGCCCG
>CAZVZI010000279.1:357-2921 GCA_964631455.1 uncultured Thermodesulfobacteriota bacterium
CGGTCTTTTTTATGCCGAGGTTTTTGATAACCTCTACAGGATAAAAAATCATCGGCCTTCCCGCCACAGGGTGTAGCACCTTGAGCGTATCGGATTTCATGCGCTTGCCGAGACCCGCGGCGAGGATAACGGCTGCAATACCTTTATTTTTCATACCTCAAAAATATACTAAACAATATAAAGCGTCAAGGTATTTTTCGGCTGCAATATTTATAAAGACCGCACCGGCTGCACAGGGGCGAAATAGGTTTGCATATATTTTGGCCAAAGGTTACAAGAAGGTCGTTTATGATAAGCCAGTATCTTGCGGGAAGTTTTTTCCTCAGCGCAAATTCTGTTTGCTCCGGTGTTTTGGTTTTTACATAACCCCATCGGTTGGTTATCCTGTGGACATGGGTGTCAACACAAATGCCTGGCTTGCCATAGCCGATGGTTACTACAAGGTTGGCGGTTTTTCTTCCCACACCCTTAAATTTCAAAAGTTCGTCGATTGTATCAGGCACTTTAGAATGATATTTTTCTGTCAATTCCTTGCAGATGTTTTTAATGGCCCTTGCTTTGTTACGATAGAAACCCACAGGATAGATTGTCTTTTCAATTTTTTTAACAGGCAGGCCCATCATGGCCTCAGGTGTTTTGGCAAGATTAAATAGTCTTTCAGATGCCTGTATGGTCGTATTATCTTTTGTCCTAAGACTTAAGATACATGAAATCAACACCATAAACGGGCTGCGGGATTTGTTTGAGATTTGAGTGACGGCAGGAATGATAAATGACCTATTCGTATTCCTTAATATTTTTATCGCAAATGGTATGTCGGAATTTTGCATTTCTTTATAATCCTACATTTTTAACGTCTGCATCGCCTGATCCAACTGCGCATGACTGCCGAGCAAAACCAGCACATCACCTGCATGTATCTTAAAATCCGCCGATAAAACAGTGGATGCAGCGCCTCCCCTGACAACCGCAATAATGATAGCGCCTGTCTTTTTTCTCAAATCCAATTCGGAAAAGGTTTTGTTTGTTGCCGGAGAATCTTCTGTTACAAGAAATGTCGATGTGATGCTCGTTGCAAATATGCTCGACAACTCCATCAGTCTTTGCTTCGGCAGAGACATGCCCCTGAGCATTGCATAGCCTTCGTGCCTTATTATATCTATCTGGTTCTGTATGATATTGGTGGGTATATGATATTCCCCCAAAACCCTGGCGAATATCTCAATCGATGTCTCAAACTCCTCTGATATTACCTGATTTGCGCCAAGTTTGTATAAGGTATCAACCTCGCCTGTGTATCTGGTTCTCGTAATGGCATATACGGACGGGTTTACATCCTTTGCAGCCTTCAGCGCCATCCTTGTTGCAACAGGGTCTGAAACGGCGAATACAATAACCCTGGCCCGTTTAATGCCCGCCTTTTTTAATATCTCAGGATGGCTTATATCCCCGAAGAGCGCCTTATGTTTCTCCTTTTTCGCCTTGCTGATTCTGTCTGCATTCATGTCCAGAATAATATACTCTATCCCCGTTGCCTTTAACACGCTTGCCGTATTTTGTCCGTTCAGACCGTAACCGGCTATAATCACATGATTGGAAAAACCCTTTGGCACAGATTCCAGGGAAGAGATTCCCTTTGCCCCTAATATATGCGCAAGCCGCAGGGCAACGCGCTGGCTCTTTTCAAACAAGAGCGGTATGGCAAGCATGGTGAGTATGGATGAGGCGATAAATGTTTGATACATCTCATTGGAAAGGATGCCGTATTCTTCGCCTGCCTTCATAAGCACAAAAGAAAATTCGCCTATATTGGAAAGACCGATGCCGACAATTACGGCAAGACGGAAAGGGTATCGGAGCATCTGGCCGATTCCGATAACAACCAGTATTTTCAGCACGATGATTGCGCAGGCCATGGGAAAGATATACGACAAGTTGGACAGAAAATAATTAACCTCAAGGAGCATTCCGATTGATATGAAAAAAAGGCTGGAAAACACATCCCTGAAAGGCAGCATCTCCGCCACAATCTGGTGGCTGTATTCGGATTCGGATATTACGAGCCCGGCAATAAATGCGCCTATAGCCAAAGACAGGCCGACCCTTGATGTCAACCATGCGATGGTAAGGCACAAAAATAAGGCGGTTATGATGAATATCTCTCTGTTTCGTAATTTTACAACCTGATATAATATTCTCGGCACAAGGATATAGGCGGCTGCAAGGATTGCAGCCACAGCAAGGCCGGCTGTCAATATGCTTTTTGCGACAAGAAAGGCGGTTATGCCCTCAACCTTTCCAACATGCTGAAGCAAAATGACCATTGGAACGACAGCAATGTCCTGGACAATGACTATGCCCATGCAAAGCCTGCCATGAGAAGAATCTATCTCCCCCCTGTCGCTTAAAATCTTGAGTATTATGGCGGTTGAACTCTGGGCTATGATGAATCCGAAGAGCATGGCCTCCGGGAAAGACCGTTTAAACACCCTGGCAATAATAATGATAATGGCGGTTGTAAATATTATCTGAAGCCCGCCGATTATCACAGCCTCTTTGCCGAC
>CAZVZI010000280.1:0-2918 GCA_964631455.1 uncultured Thermodesulfobacteriota bacterium
AGACGGGGTTTCTGGGCAATGATGGTTGAATCTATGTTAATAACAGCATAGCCTTTAGCCTTTATCATGCCGGAAACAGTTGTAAGGAGTTTGAGGCTGGATATATCTTTATATCTGATGTCCGTATTCGGAAAGTGTTTGCCTATATCGCCTTCTGCCATAGCGCCGAGCATGGCATCGCATATTGCATGCAGAAGAACATCTGCATCAGAATGGCCGAGGAGACCTTTTGAAAAGGGTATCTCCAGCCCGCCAATTATGAGCTTCCTACCTTTTACAAGCCTATGGACATCATAACCAAAACCGATACGCATAATAATAAAGAGTCATAGAGTCAAAGTTTTTGTTTTTGCTCTGACCCTCTGACTCTCTGACCCTTTGACCCTATACCTTTCTTCCACTTTATTATTGCCATTCCCAGCGTCAAATCTTCCGGCGTTGTTATCTTTATATTATTATATGAGCCGTTTACTACTGCTACTTTACAGCCATGTCTTTCAACCAGAATGCTGTCATCTGTTCCGATAAAACCCTGCTTTAAGGCGAGAATATGCGCTTTTTTCAGGATGTCAAATCCAAATGCCTGAGGAGTTTGTATAGCCCATAATTCATCTCTTGGCAAGGTCTTTTTTACAAAACCGGAACAAACCTGTTTCATGGTATCTTTTACAGGAACGGCCAGAGTTGCAGCCCCGTGCCTGCAAGCTGATTTAACCACCTTTTCTATTGCTTCTTTGGCAACAAACGGCCTGACGCCGTCATGCACCACAACCATGTCCCATCCATCGCCGGCTGCCATAATGCCGGACATTACAGAATCCTGCCTTTCCTTTCCGCCGCATATAACCTTCAACACCTTTTTAAATCCAAATTTCCTGACTATATTCCTTAAACAAAAATCTTCATCGCCTTCGGCTGTTACTATGATGATTGAGTTTATGACCTTGCTCCGTTCAAACGGCATAATAGCATGAGCCAGAAGAGGTTTGCCGTCAAGGCTTATATACGGCTTCTTTGTTGCGGAACCCATCCTTTTGCCTTTGCCGGCCGCTGTAATGATAGCAACTGTCTTCACCTTTTCTCCAAAAAGCAAAAGGCCAGGAACTTATTTTTTTCAGTCCCTAGCCCCAAGCCTCTATCTTTTAGTTGCTGGCCTGATAATACAATTCCGGCCTGAGATCTTCCTTTAGTTTTGAAAAAATCATCCTTCCGCTTGTGGTCTGCAAAACACTGGTTACCGCCACATCCACATTTTTCCCCATATGCCGTTTTGCATTGTCTATAACCACCATAGTGCCATCGTCAAGATATCCAACGCCCTGACCCTGCTCCCGTCCTTCCTTAAGCACAAGGATGTTCATAACCTCGCCCGGAAGCACAGCCGGCCTCATTGCGGCAGCCAGTTGGTTGATATTCAATACAGATACGCCCTGAAGCTCCGCTATCTTATTCAGATTGGAATCATTTGTTACAACCTTGGCATTTATGTCTTTGGCAAGCGCCACAAGTTTTGCATCAACCTCTTTAATTTTGGGGAAATCCTGGTCTGTGATTGCAACATTACAGCGAATCTGCTTCTGAATGCGGTGCAGTATGTCCAGCCCACGTTTGCCCCTTGTCCTTTTTACAAGGTCAGGAGAGTCCGCTATATATTGGAGCTCTCTCAGCACAAATTGAGGAATTATTATGGCGCCTTCTATAAAACCTGTCTCGCATATATCGGCAATCCTTCCGTCAATTATTACGCTCGTATCAAGAATCTTTGCCCCATTATCTTTACTCTTTCCCTTGTCAGAAACTCCCTGCAGGTATCGGCTTTCAAATTCATCGCCCTTCTTCATCCCCATATTAAGCCCTATATAACCCATAATGCAATTTATCAGGAGATACGCCCCGAGCTCAAGATACGGGTCTTTCAGGACATTAAGAACCAACGGATAAGTAAGAAGGTTTGCCACTATCAAACCTATGATAAGGCCAAAAGCGCCTCCAACGACAATTCTAATAGGTGTTTTCCTTGCCCTTTGTTCGAACAATATGGCTATTACCGCTATAATAAAACCGCTCCCAAGCCCAAAATATGCAAGGCTGTTTTTTATTACGCTATGGGAGCCAAAAATATTGTGGGCATCTACTAATTGGTCGGCTATGAAATAACCGCTGGCTGATGCAAAGATGATAAGCAGGGCACGCATTATATTTAACATTTATTTTCACTTTCCTTATCAAACAGGGGGTAGGATTTTTATCATACATTCATAATTTTATGTATCTCAGTCTCTATCTTTTCTTCCGTCTGCCTTCTGGCTATTGAAAGTTCTTTTACCAGAAGATTTTTGGCAGTATCCAGCATTCGTCTCTCTCCAAAAGAAAGCTCTTTGTCTGTTTTTAAAAGGTATAGGTCTCTAAAAACCTTGGCCACCTCCACGACACAGCCTGTTTTCACCTTGTCCATATATTCGCGGTATCTCCTGTTCCATGTCTGTTTATCTGCTGACATATCGCTGCGCTCTTTTAGAACCGCATATACCTTTAATACGGTATCCTTATTTACTACCTTTCTAAGACCCACTGCCTTCTCATTATCCACAGGCACCATAATGGTGGCGCCGCTGCCTAATACCCTTATGACATAAAATTTCTGGATTGCGCCGCCGGATATTTCTTTAGCTTCAATTGATTCAATGTTTCCCACCCCGTGACCGGGGTATACTGCTATGTCTCCAATCTTAAACATCATTTTTCACCTCGATTTAGATCAGATTTTTAAGCAGCCCTGTAAAAGAAATTGATTGCACATCTTTAAAAAACTTTGGTAACTATAGCACAACAATCCTCTAAAGTCAAAGACATTACCCCAACGGTGTAAAGCCAAAATAGAAATGTCCTATTCTTGAAGGGTAAGAGGAGTCTCCTTT
>CAZVZI010000281.1:0-2918 GCA_964631455.1 uncultured Thermodesulfobacteriota bacterium
ATAGTTCCAAGAAAGAAAAAGAAGCCGAGGCTATTCCATTGATGGATGATATGTTAGAGGTTGAGCTCTTGTGAGATGATGTGTTAAGGTTAATCAAGGCTAAAGCCTTGAGTTACAAAAGGCCGACTTAGTCGGCCTTTTATTTTTTTGAGGAGAGCTTTAAATTATGAAGCCTGCCGTAATTTCCAAATTAAAGAACGACATTGTTGTCAAGGCTGTATTTGATGCCGTAGATACCACCGGCGCAAAGGCATACCTTGTAGGAGGAATAGTACGCAATCTTGTTTTATCCAGGCCATTTGGTTTTGATTATGATATTGCATTAGACGGCAAGATTAAAGAGGCGGCCAATTTTCTTGCCGAAAGATTTAAAGGAAGCCCTTTTTTGCTGGATAAGAAGTCCGGGTCTTATAGGGTGGTTGTCAAGACGAGATGTGGGCCATATGTTAATATTGACCTTTCCCCGTTTAAGGGGGAGGATATTTTGGAAGATTTAAAAAACAGAGACTTTACAATAAATGCCATGGCTGTTGATATAGCCGCTCTTTTTAGAGAAAAAAAGACAAGCTTGATAGATATTTTTAACGGGCAAAGAGACGCAAAAAACAAAACAATAAGGATGATTAAGCCGGAGATATTTGACGACGATCCATTGCGGCTTTTGCGGGCCGTAAGGCTTTCAGCGCAATATGGCCTTATTATTGATAAAGAAACAGAAAGATGTATTAAAAAAAAGTCCGATCTACTGACCAAATCTTCGTGGGAAAGGATCAGGGATGAGCTTTTTGCCATACTTGAAATAGCGGAGTCGGTCAGTTATGTGAAGCGGCTTTATGAACTCTCACTTCTTCAGAAGATTATCCCTGAGATCAAAGAATGGGGTCGTAAGACCTCTTTTCCTGTTTTGGCAGGCTACAATTTGCTGCGCCATGCGTTTAAAACATTGGAGCAAGGAGAGAAACTATATAATAACCTAAAAGTCTTTGTGCCGGAACTTGCCGATAATATTGACAACTCTTTTCAAAAACCGATTGGCTCTGTTTCTAAAAAAGGATTGTTCAAGCTTGCGCTTCTTATCCATGATGCAGGCAAGCCTGCAACAATGAAACATGAAGGGAAAAGGATAAGATTTATAGGCCATGAGGTAGAAGGCGAAACTATCGGCAAGAGAATAGCAAGGAGATTAAAATTAAGCAGGGCTGCGGTTGCATTTGCTGCGAGACTTGTCAGAAACCATCACAGAGTTTTTAACCTTGCATCCCTTGAAAGATTAACAGAGCGCTCCAAAGCGCACCTGTTCAGGGCGGCAGGGGGCGAAGATGGAATTGCACTCGCTTTGCTCTCTCTCGCAGATGCAAGGGCTACCAGAAATGGAGATGACCCGGAACTTGCAGTGTTTGTGAAAGACCTTATAGGTTTTTACTACAAAGTTTATTCGGTAAAAAAGCCAAAACCTCTGCTGAATGGAAATGAGGTAATGGAGATTTTTGGTATTTCAGAGGGCATTATGGTGGGGAAGATATTGGAAAAAATTGCAGAGGCTGAAGAAAAAGGGATTATAAAAAACAAAAGAGATGTTGTGGGATTTATAAAGGATTGGCTGGAAAAGACAAAAAACAATGCGAGAAGTTGACTTTTATAATCTTGTGTAGTATAAACAGTTAAAATTCAAATTCATAACCAAAGACAAGCGGGCGTAGTTCAATGGTAGAATGAAAGCTTCCCAAGCTTTATACGAGGGTTCGATTCCCTTCGCCCGCTCCAAAAAAATGAATAAGCCAGTCTGTAACTTGCTTGGATTGTTTTTGAGTTATAGACTGGTTTTTTAATATTGCCCTGAAATAAGACTATGCGGCTTAAAAATAACAAGCCCTTTCCAAACTAAGAGAAAATCATAATTATGCCTGAAATCTATACGTTATACGGCTTGCTTGCCGGTATCATCACACTGATAGCAGGGCTGCTTCCGCTTTATATAAATTTTAAGGGGATACGTTACATAATTGCTGTTTCGGCAGGGGTTGTTATTGCCACGGTTTTTTTAGACCTCCTTCCCGAGGCAAACCTTAAAAAAGACGCGTGGATACTGGCTTTGGGTTTTCTCTTATTTTATCTGATTGGGAAACTCACCGTGCTGCATTCATGCGGAGAGATGGAGTGCGAGCAGCATAACATCAACGTGGTTTCCATTTTTGGAATGGCATTGGATAATATTATTGACGGCGTTGCTATCACGGTGGGTTGCTTGACAGACCCGCATCTTGGACTTATCATAACGGTTGCCGTTATTATCCACGAGATACCGCAGGATGTTACATCAACCATTATTATGAAGAGCCTTGGTTACAGCACAGGGAAAATGCTTTTTCCTATTGTATTTGCGGCAGTTTCTTATCCTGTCGGCGCATATGCGGCGGTCTTTATCCCTGAACCGTTTTACGAACCTATCATTGCGTTTATTGCAGGCGCTTTCATTTATATAGGCGTTGGAGATTTATTATTGGAGGCGCATAAAAAATTCAATATGAAAGTCATAATATCTGTTTTAGCCGGTTTCGCACTGGTGTTTATGGTTGAAACGGTTATAGGTCACTAACAAGAGGTGTTTTTATGATAGAGAGATATTCAAGAAAAGAGATGTCAGAAATATGGGAGCCTGAGAATAAATTTAAAAAATGGCTTGAGGTGGAGATAGCCGCTTGCGAGGCATGGGCAAGGCTCGGCGAGATTCCGCAAAAGGCGCTTAACAATATAAAGTCAAAGGCCGATTTCAATATCAGAAGGATTGACGAGATTGAGAAGACTGTAAAGCACGATGTGATTTCATTTCTTACATCCGTGGCAGAATTTGTCGGCCCTGATTCGCGCTATATCCATAAGGGGCTTACATCCTCGGATATTCTTGACACATCCCTTGC
>CAZVZI010000282.1:0-2574 GCA_964631455.1 uncultured Thermodesulfobacteriota bacterium
TCCTTTCCACATATGCGCTATGGGAGGGGTCTGCGCCAAGCTGTTGTTGCAGTCTTTTTGCAAAGCCGCCGATGGACATAAGAGGGTTTCTTATTTCATGCGCAAGCGTAGCAGCCATTTCGCCAAGCGCAAGCAGCTTCTCCGCATGAACTAATCTTGCCTGCATATCCTGCATTCTTTTGTTGACATCCGTTAAATTAACGATACATTCGTAATTTTTAATAGCCGTGGCAAGTTGAAGCGCAATTACCGAGAGAAGCCTCTTTTTCTTGCCGGATATGATTTTTTTATCCATGCTCCTCATATACAGCATGCCGTAGAGCGTCTCGTCTTTTATGGGGCAACAGACAATGGTTTTAAAACCGGCAGCTCCCTCATCGGCAATCCCCTTCCATGCTTCTTTGATTCGTTTAAATTGAGTGATGCAGAGGATCTCTTGCTTTTGAATCGCCAAACCCGGCAACCCTTCGTCTTCCCGGTATTCTTGCTTGAAAGCCGGTCCGCTTCCAACCGTCACCGCGAGTTTTAAATTGCTATCTTTAAGGTAAATGGCGCACTGGTCAAAGGCAAAAAAATTTATAAGCAGAGCGGCGACATCCTCCAGCCTTTTTTCAAGGGCCTCTTCAGAGTCTGTGAATTCTATGATTTTAGAAAGGATGTCGTAGCCCATTACACCTTTGCTTCTCTTAAAAACTTTGCCGCCTCTTCAGGCGGGGTGGGATTTATGTAGAAACCGGATCCCCATTCAAAACCTGCGACTTTTGTAAGAGTAGGCATTATCTCAAAATGCCAGTGATAGTGCTGGCTGTCTCCGTTTTTTAACGGCGACGTGTGTAGGATGAAATTGTAGGGCGGAGAGTTCAGCACCTTGTCCATTCTTTTTAACGTATTGGAAAAGAGTTTGGCGAGGTTTTCATATTCGTGTCTCTGGGAGTTTTCAAATGCAGCCTCATGTTTTTTTGGAAGTATCCACACCTCAAACGCAGCCTTTGGCGCATAAGGGGTTACTGCAATAAAATCCTGATTCTCAGCCACGATTCTCACACCCTGCATTATTTCTTGGCGAATGATGTCACAAAAAACACACCTCTCCTTGTAATTATAATATTCAAGCGAGCCGTCCAATTCCTCTGCAACCCTTTTGGGTATGATGGGCAGCGCTATAAGCTGGGAATGGGTATGCTCAAGCGAGGCGCCTGCAGCCTCGCCATGATTTTTAAATATAAGTATGTAGCGGAACCTTGGGTCCTTTTTAAGGTCTATAATTCGGTCTCTGTATGCCCAGAGCACATCCTCAAACTGTTTTTCCGATATACTTGATAAGGAGTCCTTATGATTGGTGGATTCAATAATTACCTCATGCGCTCCCACGCCGTTCATCTTATCGTATACGCCGTCTCCTTCCCTATTAATATCTCCTTCTATGCGGAGGGCTGGAAATTTATTGGGCACAACCCGGAGTGTCCAGCCGCCTGTGTTTGCTTTTGAGCCGTCCGGCCTGTAAGCGAGTATTTCCGTGGGGGTTTTATCTTCATTTCCTGGGCAGAACGGGCAGAAACCATTTTTGGTGGGGTGGTGCTGAACCACAAATTCTGAAGGCCTTTTACCCCTTTCTGTTGAGATAATTACCCATCTCCCGATTATAGGATCTTTTCTAAGCTCCGGCATTGCGCTGCTCTCCCTTGCAACATGCGAATTTTATTTTGCATTTCGCAATTTCCAATTTTATTATTGGCTCTTTCGCATCTTCTCCTGGGCCTCTTCTTCTTCTTTACATTTTATACACGAGGTGGTGACAGGCCTTGCCTCAAGCCGCTTCTCCGATATTTCCTCGCCGCATATCTCGCAGATTCCGTAAACGCAGTTATCCATCCTCTTTAGCGCCTCCTGAATCTTTGCGATAAGTTTCCTTTCCCTGTCCTTGACTCGCAGCAAGAAATTCCTATCCGTTTCATGGGATGCCCTGTCGGTTGGATCAGGAAAGGCCTCTTCCTTTGTGCTGCTCATCTCCACCACAGCCTTCCCTGCCCCTGTAAGCAGCTCCTCTAATTTTTGATTCAGGAGATTTTTGAAAAATTCCAGTCTTTCTTTTTCCATAACAATGGATTATACTCAAAACAGGAGGTGAATGTAAATATAAAATACAACTCAAATCTCAAAACGCAAAAGTCAAAACCATAACTTAAAACTCAAAACTTTTTCGTAAAAAATAGTTTAAAGTCTTGCATTTTAACTTTGAGTTTTGAACTTTGAGTTTTGAGTTAATTTACTTCTTACATATGTCCCGCTCTTGCCGCCTGTCTTTTTTACAAGCCGTATATCGGAGATGGTCATTCCTTTGTCAATGGCCTTGCACATATCATAAATAGTCAGCGCGGCAGCTGAAACCGCGGTCAACGCCTCCATTTCCACGCCTGTCCGGCCGGTAACCTTTACGGTTGCGGTTATATCAACGCATTTTCTTTTAGGCTGCGGCTCAAATAATATATCTACGGAAGTCACATTTAAAGGGTGACATAACGGCACTATATCACCGACCTTTTTTGCAGCCATAATGCCGGCAACCTTTGCAAC
>CAZVZI010000282.1:2584-2916 GCA_964631455.1 uncultured Thermodesulfobacteriota bacterium
CACATCGCCCTTTTTAATCTCATTGGCCAACACTGCCTGCAATGTCCGGCGCTGCATAAAAACGCTCCCCTTTGCAACTGCTTCTCTTGCTGTTATTTCCTTGGCAGTTACATCAACCATCTTTGCCTTGCCATATTTATCTATGTGGGTAAGTTTTGACATAAAAAATATAACTCAAGTCTCAAAACGCAAAATTCAAAACTATAACTCAAAACCTTAAAACTGAAAATTTTTAAGTTTTGAGTTTTGAGTTTGTAGTTTTAAGTTTTGACATTTGACTTTTGAGTTAATTTATCTCCACTATCTTTCCGTTTTTGACCTCAAGCATAAAA
>CAZVZI010000283.1:0-940 GCA_964631455.1 uncultured Thermodesulfobacteriota bacterium
TTGTTCCCATGGGAAGCGTCTCAAAAATAATTTTTTTTATGCCTCCTGATTTCGCCTGAGGCTTCTGACTTTTGACTCCTGCCTTTACCCTGTTTCCTGTTATTACAAGGGGTTTGCCGCTGTCAGTTTTTATATCGTTTCTGCTATTGGCAAACGCTATCTTATCCAGTTTTATCCAGCCCCTCACAAAAGGCGTCTGGAAAAACCCCCACTCTTCATCCTTGCTTTTATGCAGGAGCCCAACAGGATGCGGAGGGTATATGGCAGAATATTGAAAAGTGTCAAAGTCTCTGGCAGAAGGGCTTTTCAGCACAGGTTCATCCGTTGGGAACGCCCTGATGTCCGCCCTTTTTACAACCACGGCAAATATCAGCTCGTTGGTTTCTTTTATCTCTGCGACATTCATGTTGTCAACGAGTTTTTCATAAAAATCCCGTTTTATGATTTTGCCTTTTCTGCCGAACATCTCCTTTTCCTGGGGGAGAGGATCTTTAAACAGCCATTCTGTTAAATCCTGCTTTAAAACAGTATTTCCCAATTCTGAAATATTCGCCATTCCATCATCCTCATCAAGGATGGCATCATTCAACTCTTTAATCTGCTCCTCTGTAAGTATAGGTTTGTCGGGATTATCCAGTCTTCCGACCCAAAAATCCGCCTTGTATATAGGTAAGTATACGCTTGCCTCAAGCCTTGCGCAGTAAACTGTAAGCAATAAGCAACAGATAACATATAGTTGATAACGGATAGCTGATAGCGGATAGCTTTGTGCCATGTTGATTTGATACCATACTATACAAACAATCTCAAGCTGTAAAATGTGGAAGGTAAAATATGAAAATTATGTTTTTTATATATTTTACGGCTTGCGTATATCTTTGCAAATCTTATTGACTTACCTGCAAAAAAAAAAAATTATTTCTGCAACAAAATTGTTGGG
>CAZVZI010000283.1:955-2906 GCA_964631455.1 uncultured Thermodesulfobacteriota bacterium
TTGAAGAGGCTAAAGGCTCAGGGCTTGAAGAGGTAATCATTGTAACAGGGATGGGCAAAACTGCCATTGAAGACCACTTTGATGTATCTTTTGAACTGGAAATACTCTTAAAGGAAAAGAACAAGAAAGATATATTGCAGATGGTTGAGGAGGTGTCCAATCTTATACACTTTTCCTACACGCGGCAGAAAAAACCATTGGGACTCGGACATGCCATCCTTTGCGCAAAAAATCTTGTCGGCATGGAGCCATTTGCCGTATTCTTAAGCGATGATGTAATAGATGCAAAGATTCCGGTCATGAAACAGATGATGAAGGCATTCCAGCAGCATCCTTTTACCATGCTGGCAGTTCAGCGGGTTCCAATGAAGGATGTGCATCACTACGGCATTATAGAGGCAAAAAAAATAGGGCCAAGGCTCTACAAGGTTATTGATATGGTAGAAAAACCTCATCCTAAAGCTGCGCCGTCAAATCTGGCAATTATCGGCAGGTATATCCTTACCCCCGAAATATTTCATGCCCTGGAAGAGACCAAGTCAGGCAAGGGCGGTGAGATTCAGCTTACAGATGGACTGAAAGTGCTTTCTAAAACACAGCCTATCTATGCTTATGAATTCGAGGGAGACAGATATGATGCCGGCGACAAACTCGGCTTTCTCAAAGCCAATGTGTCTTTTGCTTTAAAAAGCTCTGCTATAAACAAAGAATTCAGAAGATTTTTGAAGGGGATTAAGATTTAAAGATACCGTTATCCGTGACCGTTGTCCGTGTCCGTAAAAGTTTTTTTCACGGTCACGGTAAACGGACACGCTTCACGGTATTATAAGCTATGGTAAAGATACCGAAAAAAGAAGTATTGGATCAGCCGATTGGCAAAGATATTGGCATGATATTTCAATATCTGTACGGGGAGGCAGAAAAGATTGACGCGCATAGCGGCGCCGCCATAAACCACACCCCTGCTGCGGACATGTTTTCAACCGCAGACAGTATGATAATAGAGATTGAACTGCCTGGTGTAAGGCAGGAGGAGATAGAGCTTTCCGTTTTGCGCAATACGCTTACAATAAAGGCCCTTAAGTATGAGTGTTTTGATGAAAAAAAGGTAAATTTTGTGTGTATGGAGCGCAGTTTTGGAAGGCTCTTCAGAATTATAGATATTCAATGCCCTGTTGATACAACCAGGACAAAGGCGGTGTTTCGGGACGGCTTGTTAACCATTACATTGCCGAGGATTGGGGAGAAACGCGGGGTTCCTAAAAAGGTTGAAATAGAATCATAAGATAACTCAAAACGCAAATGTCAAATCTCAAAAGTGAAACTCAAAATTTTTAACTTTGAAAAAACAAAAAGCTTTGAGTTGAGCCTCTTGCAAAATGTCTGTCATCCCCGAATTGTTCTATCGGGGATATGGTTTTATGCTTAAATAACACCAGATTCCCGATTAAAAACTTCGGGAATGACAACCTTTTTGGACTTTTGCAAGAGGCTCAGTTTTAAGATTATAGTTTTGACCTTTGAGTTTTGAGATTTGAGTTTTACTGGAGGGGCATAGTGGCTGACGAAAAAGAGAAACAGGAGCAAAAAGAAGGAGAGCTTCAAATCCCGGATACGCTTCCATTGCTGCCGATAAGGGATATAGTAATCTTTCCTTTTATGATAGTTCCGCTGTTTGTTGGAAGGGAGAAATCCATAAACGCTGTGGATTTGGCGCTTACCAAGGAGCGGCTTGTATTTCTGACAACGCAAAAGGATATTTCCAATGAAGATCCGGGGCCAAAAGATCTTTACCAGACAGGAACGGTTGGAATGGTGATGAGAATGCTGAAACTGCCTGACGGCCGTGTAAAAATACTGGTTCAGGGCCTTGCAAGGGCGGTTATAAAGGAATACACACAGGAAAAACCGAGTTATATTGTTAATATTGAAAAAATCAAGGAAAGCCCTG
>CAZVZI010000284.1:0-2882 GCA_964631455.1 uncultured Thermodesulfobacteriota bacterium
AGAGGTAAAAAACCGTAAAGAGCAGAACAACTATAATTACCTTAATAGCTGCAAACAAAGGAGCGGCGTTTTTTTGCCTAATCATTTGGCTCCGCTGCGCCCCGCCATAAAAACCTTTTGCCGCCGCATTAGACATCTATATCCTCTCCGCTGCCCTGAGCTTGGCGCTCCTTGCCCTTGGGTTTTTTGAAACCTCTTCCGGCAATGGAACGGCAGGCCTTTGAGTTATGATATGTAATTTTGGTTTCTGGCCGCAAATACACTTTGGAAAATCATTTGGGCATATACAGCCTTTTGCAAGTTTTCTAAAAGATTCTTTTACAATTCTGTCCTCAAGCGAGTGAAATGAGATTATAACCATCCTTCCCCCTGAGCCCAGTAAATCTATTCCGTCATCAATAGCCCTCTTTAAATTATCTAACTCGTCATTTACAGCAATCCTTATTGCTTGAAATGTCCGTGTGGCAGGATGAATGTCTCTTGGATGAAACTTCTTTGGTATGGCGAAAGATACGAGGCTGGAGAGTTCTTTTGTGGTGGATATGGGTCCATGCCGCCTCTTTTCAACAATAGTCTTTGCAATCCTCTTTGCCCACCTCTCTTCCCCATACTTCCAAATAATCTCTTCTAAGCCTTCCACAGAAAGCTCATTTATGATTTCATAGGCTGTTTTTTCCTGCCGCCTATCCATCCTCATATCCAATGGCGCATCAAACCTGAAACTAAAACCCCTGTCAGGCGTTTCAAGATGATATGAAGAAACGCCGAGGTCTAATAAAATCCCGTCAACCTTTTTTATGTTTAAATCTTCCATTGTCTTTTTTATATTGGCAAAATTTTCTCTGACTAAAGTCAATCGCCCGGAATAATCCTTAAGCCTTTGTTTTGACGCCTCAAGCGCATCTTCATCCCAATCCATCCCTATAACCTTGCCTGTCGGAGCGCTGGCGTCCAATATCAGGACGGTATGACCGCCGCCGCCGAGCGTCCCATCCACATATACTCTGCCTGATTTGCAATCAAGAAATTTTACAACCTCCTCCGGCATAACAGAGAGGTGTTTGAACCCAGTTAGAAGCCCCCCTATTGGAAAGCGATTTTCTCCAGTTGAGGATTTGTCTGTGCCAGAAGAAGTTTCTAACGGGGTGAACATAATTTAAAGTCCCATTTCTGCAAGCGTCTCTCTGGCCTCATCATTTTTCTGCGCCCTTGTTATTACTGTCTCCCATCTCGATTTGGCCCAAATTTCAATCTTTTTAAGAGTTCCAACAAGGATAATATCCTTTTCTAATTTTGCATATTCTCTCAGCACAGGCGGTATAAGAATTCTTCCAAGCTTATCCACAGAGCACTCTGCCGCGCCGGATATAAAAAATCTCAGAAAATCCGCCGAGCCTTTCTTCAATGTAGGAAGCTTGCTTGCCTTTTCTTCTATAATCTGCCATTCAATAAAAGGATAGGCTAAAAGATTTCCGTCATAATCGTTAGTAATGATAAGCCTTTCGTCATATTTTTCCAGCAAGGCATCTCTGAATTTGGATGGAATACTAATCCTTCCTTTTGGGTCAATAGTATGTTCAAACCTTCCTCTAAACACAGCTGAACCCCTTTCTTTAGAAAACCATCCCGTCTATACCACCGCGCAGACACCTATTCCACTTTATTCCACTTTATTCCACCTGGCATAAACTATAGTCTTGCTCTGAATGTTTGTCAAGAGAAATTTAACAACGATTTAACAATGATTAACAATGGGTTAGCAACACCGGAAATGGTTTATTCTTGACAGATAAAATATCCTTATGTTAGGCTTCGGCGTGACCCTTCGACAGGCTCAGGGTGACAATGTCATGGTGAGCGTTCGGCTGAGCTCACGCCGAAGCCTTGTCGAACCATCAGCCGAACGCTTGAAAAGCAATTGCGCCGGAGTGGTGAAACTGGTAGACGCACGGGACTCAAAATCCCGCGGGGGCAACCCCATGTCGGTTCGATTCCGACCTCCGGCACCATTTGATAGTCCGATACCTTCCGGTATCATCCTGAAAGCCCTGAGAAATCAGGGCTTTTTCTTTTCTGTTGTCCGCTAACTTCCATCCTGATATGCTAAAATCCAGAAGTTTTGGGGGCCTCTTTGGGGGCCTTGGGGGCCTCGCGAAATAAAAGGCCCCCAAAATAATTATTCAGGAGGGAAGCCAATGCCCAAGCGGACAATTCCACTGGTGCCACTGCAAATCAGTAACGCCAAGCCCAAGGAAAAGGAATACAAACTTTCTGACGGTGGGGGCCTTTTTCTACTTGTTACACCCAGCGGCGGCAAACTCTGGCGGCTCAAATACCGGTTTGGGGGCCTGGAAAAGAAACTGGCTTTGGGGGCCTTTCCTGAAATATCGCTTGCCGATGCTCGGCAAAAACGAGCAGAGGCCCGGGAGCAGATAGCCAGGGGGATTGACCCCAACGCGGCCAAGAAGGAACAGGAAGCGGCCATACTCAAGGAGCAGGAAACCTTTGAGATCGTGGCCCGTGAATGGCACAGTCAATTTTTGTCCCAATGGGCACCACGGACGGCGGAGGCAATTCTTGCCATGCTGGCCCGTGATGTGTTTGAGGAGATTGGTGACAAACCTCTTGCCGCGATCAATGCCCCGATGTTGCTGGCCATGTTCCGCCGCATAGAAGCACGGGGAGCAAACTATACGGCTCACCGGGTGCGCGGACTCTGCGGTCAGGTATTCAGGTATGGAGTGGCAACCGGAAGATGTGAGCGTGATCTCTCCGGCGACTTAAAGGGGGCGCTTACCCCGATCAAGACAACCCATAGGGCAGCCACCACGGACCCAAAGGAGGTGGCCCCGTTGTTGCGGATGCTGGACGGCTATCAAGGC
>CAZVZI010000285.1:0-2864 GCA_964631455.1 uncultured Thermodesulfobacteriota bacterium
TCCCAACGCATTACTTAATCTACTTATACCACTGGGCGCAGCGCTCCTTGCGCTTGCCGCTGCCCTTGCTGCTGCGTGCTTTGTCAAGGCGTATGGCGTGACATTTCTTGGCCACTGGCGGGGACATCGCAACCCCCTTAGTCCCCCTTTGTTAAGGGGGACTAAGGGGGTTGTAGAGGTGGATTGGTTTATGCGCATCGGCATGATACTTCCTGCTATTGCATGTCTCGGCCTTGGCGTTTTTCCAACATTTTTTATCCAGTGGATGGATATAATTTCTGAACAATTGGTAGGCTCTAATATTGCAACTTCTGCCGGGGCCTTTGGCTGGATGTGGCTCACGCCTGTCAGCCACGAACGGGCATCCTATTCCGGACCCATCGTCTTTCTGGGCATACTGGCGGTTGTAGTTGTAACATATCTTTTGCTTCATGTCAGACGCACTGCTATACACAGAGCGCCAATCTGGGACTGCGGGTTTGGAAAGCTGACGAGCCGGATGCAATATACGGCCACATCTTTTTCCATGCCCATACGCAGGATTTTTGGGTTTCTTTTCAACATCAAGGAACAGGTAAGGGTGAGCCAATCTTTTGGAAATCCAGCCTTTCCTAAAAGATTAAATTATCATCTCCGGGTAAGAGACCGCTTCTGGGGCTGGATTTACCAGCCAATAGCTGACTCCAGTTTCTGGATTGCACGCAAGGTTGGAATGCTCCAACAGGGTAAGATCCATATTTACCTTATATATTCTTTCGTAACGATTATAATACTCTTGGTGTTTTTCAGATGATTTATCCAATCGTAATAGAAATTTTACAGATTCTACTGCTCCTTGCCGCTGCCCCTGCGTTTATCGGATGGATAAGGACGGTAAAGTGCTGGGTTCAGGGACGCACATCTCCTGGCCTTTTTCAGCCATACAGAGATATTGCAAAACTCTTTTCAAAGGATGTTGTTATGGCTGAAAACGCATCGTGGATATTCCGCTTTACCCCTTATCTGGTATTTGGCGTTACTGTTTTGGCAGGCGGGATTATACCAGCCCTTTCTGTTGATTTGCCTTTGGCATCTACAGCAGATGTTATCGCATTGGTAGCCCTCTTTGCCATTGCCCGGTTTTTTATTGCATTGTCTGGAATGGATATCGGCACTGCCTTCGGCGGAATGGGTTCCAGCCGCGAGATGATGATAGCCTCTCTTGCAGAACCTGCGATGTTGATGGCAATATTTACTGTGTCGCTGGTCAGCAAATCCACATCCATGTCGCAGATGGTGCAGGTTGTCGCCCACGGCGAGTTTATTCTGCGCCCATCCCTCGCCTTTGCCTTTTTGGCATTTGTGCTGATTGCTATAGCAGAGACAGGCAGAATCCCTGTAGATAACCCTGCCACCC
The DNA here is from genome assembly GCA_964631455.1 of uncultured Thermodesulfobacteriota bacterium. Classification (GTDB taxonomy): domain Bacteria; phylum Desulfobacterota; class GWC2-55-46; order UBA9637; family UBA9637; genus JACRNJ01. The sequence continues at coordinate 1,397 of CAZVZI010000285.1, forward strand.
ATCTTGAGCTTACGATGATACATGAGGCCATGATACTGGAATACTCAGGCAGGCATCTTGCGCTTATTGAATGGGCAGGGATGATGAAACTCTTTATTTTTGCCGTATTGGGCATAGCATTATTTTTCCCGTGGGGGATTGCGGCAACAGGCAATATGGTTGCCATTATTCCTGCATTCATATTTTTAATAATAAAGTTGGTCTTTATAGGAATCGGTCTTGTGTTGATAGAAACAGGTCTGGCAAAGATGCGGATATTCCGCGTTCCGGAATTTCTCGGAAGCACATTCCTCTTTGCAACCCTGGGAATGATATCTTATTTTATATTGGAGTGATATGATCATAAGTCTTGCCGCCCAAATAAACAGCGTCCTCGCAGCGCTTATACTCCTTACAGCCTTCGGCCTCCTTGTGCAAAGGAGGATTTACGGGCTCCTGCACATATTTACATGGCAGGGGCTATTCCTTTCCATAAGCACTGCAATAGTAGGTTATGTTGCGGGGACTCATCATCTATACATTTCATCTGTTTTAACTCTAATTATAAAAGTTATACTTTTGCCGTATATACTTCATGCCCTGATTGTGCGTTTGCAAATCCGCAAGGAGGTGGAAGCAATGGTAAATGTTCCTGCCACAATGCTTATAGGCATTGCGCTGGTAATATTTTCTTATCACCTGACAGCGCCGATTCGGGAACTTTCTACGTTTGTAACCCGCTCTACGCTTGCCGTTGCGCTGGCAACGGTTATGATTGGGCTTTTGATGATGATTACAAGAAGGCACGCCGTTACGCAGATAATAGGATTTCTTGCAATGGAAAACGGCCTTTTCTTTGCCGCCACAAGCGCAACATACGGAATGCCGCTTGTTGTGGAGCTCGGCGTTGCCCTTGATATACTAATTGCGGCATTTATATTCGGCATCTTCTTTTTTCAGATACGAACCACATTTGACAGTTTGAATGTGGAACAGATGGCGAAACTAAAAGAAGGAGACTGAGAAAAAATAGGGGCAAGGGTAAATACAGGGGCAAGCGTCAGAGAGTCAGAGGGTCAAATTGACCCTATGACTCTTTGACTCTATGACTCTATGACCCTTTGACCCTATGACCTTGTATTTATATGACGCTTTTAATCCTGCTCGGCATACCATTTCTCTCGGCAATTGCCCTCACCTTTGCAGGCGACAGGAAGATTGCGCCGGAGATAAGCATCCTCGGCTCCCTTGCAACATTTCTGGCCGGCATTGCATTGGCGGTTCAGGTCTATATGCAGGGGCCGATGCTGGCAGGCAAGAACTTCTTTTTTGTTGACGCCTTTAATGTATATCTGGCTGTTCTTACATCCTTCGTATCCATGACAACCGCCATCTTCAGCAGGAGGTATATGCGCCGTGAAAGGGAGCATGGCCGCGTTGGTCACTGGGGCATGCGTTTTTATCATGCCATGTTCCAGCTTTTTATCTT
>CAZVZI010000286.1:0-2824 GCA_964631455.1 uncultured Thermodesulfobacteriota bacterium
GTCCGAGTAGTGATAAGTCTTTTTGACCGACGGATTGGGAAAAAGCGGTTCGGTGCAATGCCTGATTTTTTACCCTGCATCCTTCCTTCTCAAGGGAGAAAGATTAAGGTGCGGGGATTTTTTATATCTGGAAGGGGATAGGGCCCGGTGGCCCTGCCGGTCTTCAAAACTGCGCTGTCCTGCTCAAGCGGGATGGGTGGGTTCGACTCCCTCCTCCTTCCGCCAATCTTTTATAAAGCTTAACTTTATCTCGCCTACAGCATATACAATAGGCATCTTGTATGTAAGGCCGGCGGCTATACACAGATTGGCGCACAGGGAAAGATTGTCAATGGCAGAAGGCGAAATAAAAAAATTCCCTTGACAAGGCAAAATTTCATTGGTATAAAAAAAAAATGAACAAAAAAAATAAAATTATTATGGCCGAAGTAAAAAAACACTGCCGGAATTCCGTTGAAGAGGTTATCGTATCATTTGCCGGCGGCAATAATCAAAAAAATGACATTCAGAATCCGTCAAGACGCAATTTTATTAAAAAGGCGGTAGTGGGCGGTATTGTTGTGGCATCTGCCGCAGGGGCTGCAAAAAAGATTGCCAAATGGGCAGAGGATGATGCCGCAAACAGGGCAAGCCTTAATGACGATATTCAGCAGGATAGAATTATAGCGCAGAAAAAATATGTCCTGATGACCAAAAAGGAAAAAGAGCGGATGGTAAAAATGCTTGTAGGTAGTTATAAAGAACAAGCTTAATAATTATAGGAGATAGTAATAGTGCCGGAAGAAAAAAAGGAAATAGCGCAGGATATAAATATAGAGGAAAAAGATAAGAACCGTCGTGATTTTATCAAAGATATGGGCGTTGCCGCTCTTACTGGCGCTGCTGCCCTTGTTACCGGTTCGGATGATGCTCAGGCGCAAGAGACATGGGCTGAGTTTTTCCAGAAAAACTACCGCTTGATGACAGATGAAGAAAAAAAAGACGCCATTAAACGGTTGGAGGAAAGATATTCTGAGGAATACAGCAAGAATGTAACGGTCGACGGCGCTCCAGCCATGAAGGATGTCTTGTTTGGCTATGCGTTGAATATCCAGAAATGTATCGGTTGCAGACGCTGTGTTCACGCCTGTGTAAGGGAAAATAACCAGTCCCGCAACAATCCGGAAATTCAATGGATCAGGGTTGTGCGAATGGAAAAGGGGAATTTCCTGACTGAAAATATGGATAAGGGCTATCCCGCCGGTTCGGGCGACAAGATCTATGAGAATAAGGACTATGGTGTTCAGGTCGGCGGCAATGCATATAGCAATGCCGGTGTAACCTTGGAAGGTCAGCATTATTATCAGCCTGAGCAGGTTCCCGAAAAGGATGCATTTTATTTCCCAATCCAGTGCCATCAATGCGAAAAACCCCCTTGCGTTAAAGTATGCCCTGTGAGGACGACATACAGGGAGCCTGACGGCATAGTTGTTATTGACTATAACTGGTGTATAGGCTGCAGGATGTGCATGGGCGCATGTCCGTATTGGGCAAGACGTTTTAACTGGGGCGAACCGAATCTTCCTGCGCAGGAAATGAATCCTAAAACCCACTACCTTGGCAACAGGCCAAGGATGAGGGGCGTGGTAGAGAAATGCACATTTTGTCTGCAAAGAACAAGAAAGGGAAAATACCCTGCGTGCGCAGAAGTTTGTCCTGTAGGTGCAAGAAAATTTGGCAATCTCCTTGACCCCGAAAGCGAAGTAAGAAAAATTTTAGACAGGAAAAAAGTGTTCAGATTAAAGGCTGACCTTAACACATATCCAAAATTTTTCTATTTTATTGATTAAGAGGGTAAAACGGTGGTTTCTAAAATCAAATTTGCCATAGATTTTATTTTTTACGCCCTGAAGGGCGGGGTAAAGTATTATGTTTGGCTTTTATTTCTGGGTTTCTTCACCCTCGTATGGGCGTTTGGCTTATTGCAGCAAATGCTTCACGGCCTTACCTTCACCAATATGAACGACCAGGTGAGTTGGGGATTATACGAGTCCAATTTTATATTTCTGGTCGGCGTGGCGGCAGCGGCGGTAACCGTGGTCTTTCCATCCTATGTTTATCACCACAAACAGTTAAAAAGCATCGTTGTAATCGGCGAGATGGTGGCAATAACCGCTGTTTCAATGGTTATGATGTTTATACTCCTGCACATGGGACGGGTGGACAGACTCTGGCATATGGTGCCGGTAATTGGCATTTTCAACTGGCCCAATTCAATGCTTACATGGGATGTGATTGTTTTAAACGGCTATCTGGGCCTTAATGTTATATGCGCATTTTATTACCTATACAAAAAATATACACACCAGCCGCTCAATGAAAAATTCTACATAACCTTTGTTTATATATCCATTGTCTGGGCGCTCAGCATTCATACGGTAACGGCATTCCTGATTAATACCATGCCTCCGAGACCTATGTGGTTTCACTCTATGATGCCTATAAAATTTATATCAACGGCGTTTGCATCAGGCCCAGGCTTGATAATCCTTGCCTTCCTTGTTATCAAAAGAACAACCGCCCTGAAGGTTGAGGATGAGGCTATAGAACTATTATCGCAGATAGTCACCTGGTGTCTCGGTATAGCGTTGTTCTTAGCCCTGTCTGAAATTGTAACGGAGCTCTATCCCAGCACCGAACATTCAGGCTCGTTAAAATACCTCCTGTTCGGCAAGCATGGTTTATCAAAGCTGGTGCCGTGGATATGGTCGTCTTTTACACTTAATATAATTGCGTTTATACTCCTCTTGAATCCAAAATTCAGAAGAAACCATAATAAGCTCCT
>CAZVZI010000287.1:0-2815 GCA_964631455.1 uncultured Thermodesulfobacteriota bacterium
GACATTTTGAATTGGTTATGAGCAACGAATACAGCGCACTTTGCTTTGCGTGCCATAATAAATAAGTGATGTGGGATGTGAAATGCAAGATGCAAGAAGCAAGTGATAAAAAAAACAAAAGGAGACTATAAAATGACAAAAACAAGGTATCTGGGAAGGGTAACAGGGGTTATTTTTATCACAGCGGTAACTGTTCTGTTTTCATGGGTTATAGGTTGTGAACAAAAAAGCGGAGATGCTAAAAAGATCCCGCCGGTTACCGGGACAGCAGAGCCGGGCGCAGCACAGGACAATACAGCAATGGCCAGGGAGTATTTTGACAAAGGGGTTCAATTTTATCTTAAGAAGCAATTTGATGAGGCAATTTCTGCATACACTGAGTCTCTGCGGCTTAATCCCCAGTCAGCAGAAGCCCGAAGCAATCTGGGATTCGTCTATTTTGACAAAGGCGATATTGACCGGGGCATTGCCGAACAGCAAAAGGCATTAGCTGTTAATCCGAATTTCGGCCATGCCTTTTACGGTCTGGCGCTGGCTTACGAGAAAAAGGGGGATAAAGAAAACGCAATAAAGAACTGGGAAGAGTTTATGAAACGTTCAGAGCCGCACAGCGTGTGGTGGAACCGGGCCAAGGAGCGGTTGGATAATCTAAAAGGCAAAGGGCCTGGAAAGGCAGAGGCTAAAAAGCAGGCGAAATGATGTTGCCAAGAGTTAAGACGTTTCCTTTCTATCACTGTTTTTGGTTGCTTATTATTACGGTTCTTTCTTTTGCTACCTGCAGCAGAAACATCGTTTGGCATAATAACATCAGTCTGTGGAAGGATGCAGTGAAAAAGGCGTCAGGCAAGGCCAGGGGGCATAATAATCTTGGAGTTGCCCTGACAGATGAGAGGGCGGATGAGGCTATCAAGGAGTTAAAAACCGCATTGCAGATAGCGCCTGACTTTTCAGAGGCTCATAATAATCTTGGAAGGGTATATTCTGATCAGGGCGGGGTTTCATTAGATGAGATTATTCAGGAGTATAAGGCTGCATTGAGGTTGAATCCTGACTATCCTGATGCCCACAACAATCTTGGAAATGCCTATTCTTCTCAGGGCAGGAAAGATGAGGCTGTTTACGAGTATAATACCGCATTAAAATTAAACCCTAATTTCGCAGGCGCATATATTAATTTGGGGGTTGTTTATAAGGAGGAGGGGAGGCTGGATGCAGCCATAGATATGTATAAAAGGGCGTTGAGATTAAGACCTGATATGGCGTTGATTTACCGCAGTTTTGGTGATGCCTATTATCTTCAGGGGCGACTGCCTGAGGCTGTGCAGGAGTATAAGACTGCATTAAAGATAAATCCCAAGATGGTGGCGGTGTATAATAATCTTGGGGTTGTTTATGAAGATCTGGGTCGGTTGAATGAGGCTATAGAGCTGTATAAGAAGGCATTGGAATTGAAACCGGACTTTGCAGATGCGCGCAATAACATGGAGCTTCTTTCCCAAAAATTGGGGTCGGTGGGTTCGGGTATAGGCAAATAAGAAAGCGAGGCGGCGGGGAGGATATGTGAAAAAGCAAGTAGCCTTTAGAAGGCGAAATTATTTTATCAAGAAAAGACTCCAGTCTAAGTTCATCTTCGCCTTTTCTCTATCTGTTGCTGTCGGCTTTCTCATCAACTGGGCTATCGTCTATTATCTTGTTGACAAAGGGCTGGCAGAAACGTTATATAGGAGTCATGTTAAGATTGCAACAACAGGAGATGTAATTGGCGCTATTCTTCTGAAGGTAAATCTTATTACATCGCCCATCCTGATTATTTCTGTTTTTATGGTGGGCTTGTTTATTGTCAGGCAGGTAACCTTCCCATTAACCGGTTTAAAAGAGGCTCTGGAAGGTTTTGAGAAAGGGGATATGACCCCGAAGGTTTTAAAATATGTTCCCACTGAACTTTCAATGGGTTACAATACTATGCTGAACCGTTTGGGCAAGGCTTTTATCTCTTTCAAGAAGCAGACAAACGAGATAGAAAAAAAGGTGATGGACTTGGAGCGTCTGGCTGAGAAAAGAGCATTATCCAAGCAGGAAGCAGAAGACATCTATCAATTTATTTCAAAGAGCAGGAAGGCAATGGAACAAGAATTCTCCATCTTTAAGGTATAGGGATAGGATAGAAAAGCCAGAGGTAAGAGACAATGAAAAAAGACAGAAGCAAGAAGTTAGAGGCAAGAGGCAAGAGGCAAGAGGTAAGAAGCAAGAAGTTAGATGCAAGAGGCAGGATTTTTCTTGTTTCTTGCTTCGTGTTTCTTGCTTCTTGCCTAGTTGTTTTTGCCGGAGTAGCTACCTCCGCTGATTGGCCTATGTTCATGAAGGATACAATCCATTCCGCTGATGCCGGAGAAAAGTTTCCTTTGCCGGCAGGCCTCAAATGGCAGTTTAAAACCGAGGGGGCTGTCTATTCGTCTCCTGTTATTTCAGGCGGCAATACTTTTGTAGGTTCCTACGATAAACATTTCTACGCCCTTGACGTCAATACAGGGACGTTGATATGGAAATATGAAACCGGCGGGGAGATACTTTCCACGGCTGCTGTTGCCGATAACATAGTGTATTTCGGGTCTAAAGACGGCTGGATATATGCCCTTAATGCAAAAGACGGCACACTGCTCTGGAAATATAAGACGGACGGAAAGGTGTTGACATCGCCTGTGGTTGCAGGCGGTGCAGTATATATAGCGTCAAATGACCTTTATCTCTATGCCATAGAAGCCAAGGATGGAAAGCTCCGATGGAGGAGCAAGATGATGGATTATAAATACGGCGG
>CAZVZI010000288.1:0-1387 GCA_964631455.1 uncultured Thermodesulfobacteriota bacterium
TTTATATATGACTATTACACCTATTACATGGTCTTTTATCTTTAACGGTATGCACACGATAGGAATTTGCGGATCAAATTTGTCAAACGGCTTTATCTCTTCCACAAAGAAATTCTCCCCGCTCTTGGCAACGTCGCCGATTATGCCTGTTCCGATTTTTATCAGAGGAATATCTTCTCTGTCAACGCCCTCAGTGGCTACTGCGGTCAGTTCATTGGTCTTTTCATCCAGCAGAAGAATCCCGAATGTTTCAGCGCCAATGAGGTTTATTACAATCTCAAGAATAATCTGCAAAACCTCTTTAAAATCCAGAGTAGAGTGCAGTTGGAAGCTGGCAACATAAAGATTGGCAAGGTTGTTATTCTCATGCTCTATCTCCAGATACCTGTTGGCAAAATCCTTGTTTTCAGCCTCAACAGTCCTGTGACGTTCAAGGAGCTTTTGCATCTCCTCTTCAAGATTATGCAGTTTTTTGTTAAGCTCGGCCACCAGTTTATCGCCGCCGCCGGCGCCTGACATCTTTGCAAGCCTATTCTCTTCTTCCAGTTGAATTACCTTAAAACGAAGCCGCTCATTCTCTTTTAAAAGGTCTTGCGTGAAATCAGCCCCTTTTTTAAAGAGCTGCATGAACTCTTCCGCCCTCGAAAATATATTTTTTTCATCACTCATCTGTTATCCCTTTTAATTTAAAATGCGCCTACGTCCGTTTTTTCATAATCTAACATATATTATTATCCAATATCAAGCCCTTTTTAGCAAACCTGTCATACATCCTTTAGCTATCTTGGCCCCAATGTCATAGAGAGGGACAACCTCATCCACCGCGCCTGTTGCAATAGCGGATTCCGGCATGCCGAATACAATAGATGTCTCCTCTGACTCGGCTATAACATAACCCCCTTTTTCTTTTATCCTCTTCACTCCGTCTTTGCCGTCATACCCCATGCCGGTAAGCACAACCCCCATGGTCCGCCCCCCCCAAATTGACGCGGCTGACGAAAACATAATGTCCACAGAAGGCACATACTTATCCGCTTCTCTTCTCTCTAAAAGGCTGGTTACAACCTCCCCGGTTCTGCTTCTTTTAAACGAAAGGTGCTCCCCCCCGGGAGCAATCAGTATCTCGCCCGTCTTTACCACCTCATCGTTTGCCGCCTCTCTTACCCGCATTTTGCATATCTTGTTTAATCTCTCGGCAAACGGTTTGGTAAATCCGGGGGGCATATGCTGCGACACAATCACGCTGACAGGAAACCCTTCCTGGAAACAAGGCAGTATCGCAGAAAGCGCCGGCGGCCCGCCTGTGGATGAGCCTATGGCTATGACATCAAACCCGCCCTTAGACAGGCTCAGGGTGGCAATATTATGGGAGCGTTCGGCTGATGGT
>CAZVZI010000288.1:1397-2779 GCA_964631455.1 uncultured Thermodesulfobacteriota bacterium
CTGAGCCCGTCGAAGGGTCACGCCGAAGCCTTGTCTAACCGTTTTAACCTCTGCCCGGGTATCTTCCAAAGGCTTTAAAAGAGACCTGGCAAGCTTTTCCATCTTAAGGTGCGGAAGCATATTAACCTTTCGGAAAAGCTCGTCTTTAATATTAAGCAATGCCATAGACGGCGTATGTGTGGGTTTTGGTATGAAATCCACAGCGCCTAATTCCATTGCCTTGAACACATTCACATCCTCATTCCTGCTGCTTATGACTATGACAGGGATAGGATTGGTTTGCATAAGTATGCGCAGGAATGTAAAACCATCCATAACAGGCATCTCCAGATCAAGCGTAATCAAATCCGGCTTAAGTCTGGCTGCCTGCTTTAGACCTTCGCTCCCATCCACAGCCGTTCCAGCCACCTCTACACCCGGAACTGATTCAAGCAATTTGGTTAATGTGCGACGGTTAAAGGCAGAATCGTCTATTATTAGAACTCGTACCGGTTTGGTCATAATGCGTTTTTCTCCATACTATCTGCTTGCTACTAATAATTCGGCCTCTTTCACTCCCCTGAACGGTTTTCTATACACCATGTCATTCTTTAGATGCTGCAGGGTATATGCGGTGGATATATTCATCATGGACTCAGCATGTCCCAGCAGAAGGTAGCCGCCTTCCTCCAGCTTATCATAAAAATTCTGTATAACCTTTTTTTTGGATTCAGCGTCAAAATATATCAATACATTTCTGCAGAATATCACATCCATATCGCGCAGCAAACTCATTTTGTTTCTGTCTATAAGATTCAGATAGCCAAATCTTACCATATTTTTTATCTCATCGTTTACCTTATGTTTGCCGTCAGGCGTGGGCTCGAAGTATTTATCTACAAACATTTTATCTGCGCACCTGAAAGAGGATTGACCGTAAACCCCTCTCCTTGCCACCTGCAATACCCTCTGGCTTATATCATTTCCAAATATCTCAATATTCCACCCTTTAAACCGGCCTGTTTCAAGGATAAGCATTGCAATAGTATACGGCTCCTCCCCTGTTGAACATCCTGCGCTCCATATAGACAGGTTTCTTGCCTTTTCATTATCTCCCTTTCTGTTCTTTATCTCAGTGAGTATTTCTTCACTGAACGCCTTAAGCTGGCACGTCTCCCTAAAAAAATAAGTCTCGTTCGTGGTAAGTATATCTATTGCAGCAGATAGTTCTTCGCTTGCCTTCGGGTCATATTTCAAAAACCTGAAATAATCCTTGAAATTCTTAAGCTGATGAAATCTAAGCCTGTTGGAAAGTCTTTTTTCCAGAAGAAATTTGGAAGAAACATCAAAAGAGAGGCCGCAGTGGTTATATATATAATCCCTGATAAGACGAAACTCTTCTT
>CAZVZI010000289.1:0-2773 GCA_964631455.1 uncultured Thermodesulfobacteriota bacterium
ACAAGTCACAAATCAATTATGATGTGTATGACAGCAAGAAGGTTTCAAATTTAAGGGGCTTTGCTGCCGGCAATGCCATTCAGATTCTGGTGATCAATATTGATTCTTTTGCCAAAGACGAAAATATCATCAACAAGCCCAACGATAAACTTACTGGCAAAAGACCCATTGAATTTATTCAAAGCTCTAATCCGATTGTAATTGTGGATGAGCCGCAGAATATGGAAACCGAGATTCGTAAAAAGGCAATTGGAAACCTCAATCCGCTTTGCACCCTTCGCTATTCAGCCACACATACCAACCTTTACAATCTGGTATATTCTTTAAATCCGGTAAAGGCGTATGATTTGGGACTGGTAAAACAAATAGAAGTTGATTCAGTAATAAGCGAGAATGCAATGAATGAGGCGTTTATCCGGTTGGAAGGAATAAGCTCAACCAAGACCAAAATCACTGCGAAGATAAAGATTGATTGCAACACGGATAAAGGAGTTGTGAAGAAATTCATTACTGTCAGGGCAGGTGACGATATTTATAAGCTCAGCAAAGAGCGGGAGATTTACAAAGAGGGGTTCATCATTGACGAAATTGACGCAGGTGGCGGCGCTATTACCCTCACCAATGGTTTGACGCTTTCAAAAGGTGAAACACAGGGCGGCATGAATGACGAGGTCATGAAGTTTATGATTCGCAGGACTGTTGAAGAACATATCAAAAAAGAGCGGGTTTATAAAGACAAAGGCATTAAAGTTCTTTCGCTGTTTTTTATAGATAAGGTTAAGAATTACAGGGAATATGACGCAAGCGGAAACCCAGCAAAAGGCAAATTTGCCGGATGGTTTGAAGATATATATCAGAAGGAGGCCGCAAAGCCTGCTTTCAGAGGTTTGTTGCCGTATGCCGTTGATAATGTTCACAATGGCTATTTTTCACAGGACAGCAAGGGGCGAGTGAAGGATACGGAGGGAGAAAGTCAGGCAGATTATGACACTTATAAACTCATAATGCAGGACAAAGAAAAACTGCTTGACCCTGAGACCCCGCTCCGCTTCATATTCAGCCACTCTGCATTGCGTGAAGGGTGGGACAACCCGAATGTGTTTCAGATATGCACTTTGAACGAGACCAAATCCGAAATCAAAAAAAGACAGGAAATAGGCCGGGGGTTGCGTCTGCCGGTAAATCAAAACGGCGAGCGGATATTTGACCGTAATATCAACAAACTGACCGTTGTAGCAAATGAGCGCTATGAGGATTTTGCAAAGGCGTTGCAGAAAGAAATACAGGAAGACTGCGGAGTGGATTTCTCCGGTAGAATAAAGAACAGGGGCGACAGGCAGAAGGTCAATCTCCGCAAGGGATTTGAGGCAGACCCGAAATTCCTTGAGATTTGGGAGAAGATAAAGTTTCAGACGCGATACAGTGTTGATTACAAGACGGATGAATTAATTACACTGGCTGCAAAGGCAGTTAAGGATATGCCTGAAACCAAGAAACCTTCTATTCGCGCCATTACTCACGGATTGACGCTCACAGGAGAAGGAGTCGGCGGGATTTTAGTTCGTGATGCAGGAATAGACTATGGGACAGAAGGGTTTGACATGCCTGATATGCTTGCTTACATTCAATCAAAGACAGAGTTGACGCGGCACACCATACTGGAGATACTCAAAAATTCAGGAAGGTTGAGCGAGGTCTTGTTAAACCCGCAACTCTTTATGGATAATGCGGCAGCAGCCGTCAAATCAGCGCTGTATGAGTTAATGGTGGACGGCATCAAGTATGAGAAGATTGGCGGCAAGGTTTATGAAATGACATTGTTTAACGATGCAGACTTTGAGATATATCTTGACGGGTTTACCTTTACAGTAAAAAACCCGGATAAGACCATTTACGAGAATTACATCCCGCTTGACTCATCCGTAGAAAATCAGTTTGCCAGAGACTGCGAGAGCCACGAGAACATTGAGTTCTTTTTCAAACTGCCTGCGTGGTTTAAGATAAATACGCCCATAGGCACATATAACCCCGACTGGGCAATAGTCTTCAAAGGCGAAAAGAAGGTCTATTTTGTAGCGGAGACAAAAGGCGAGGTTCAAGAATTACGGGGCAGTGAAAAACTTAAAATCAAATGCGGAGCAGAACACTTTAAAAAATTTGAGGATGTTGTTTATAAAAGAGTTGCTTCGGTTACGGAGTTGAATAAGTAATAATAATTCCTTGACGGTTTCCCGCATCCTCCCTCTGTTATTTGCCAATCATAGCCTTTTTGTTATAAGAAAGCCCCGCCAGCCTAAAATGATAAAGCGGTAAAAAAATAAAAAGGCTCGCTGAAGCGAGACCGTAAGCCGGATTTTGTCCCCAAAAAGGGCGATGACCATTCATCTGGGACGCCGATTGCTCAGTGCCTCAAGCAACCAACCCGAAGACGCGGACGGGCCGTCCTTAAATGTCTTCCTATTTGGTCTTGCTCCGGGAGGGGGTTACCGTGCCCCCGATGTCACCATCGGAGCGGTGGGCTCTTACTCCGCCGTTTCACCCTTACCCCACCTCCCCCTATCCCCCTCCATGAGGGGGATAGGGGGAGGTGGGGCGGTTTGTTTTCTGTGGCCCTTTCCCTAGGATTGCTCCCGGTCGCCGTTAGCGACCTCCCTGCCCTGCGGAGTCCGGACTTTCCTCCAGCCCTTACGAGCCAGCGGCCATCTCATCTCGCTTCAGCGAGCCTTTGTATCTATTGCCAAGTTTGCAAGTCTGTCTGCTTCCATATTTTTTT
>CAZVZI010000290.1:0-2755 GCA_964631455.1 uncultured Thermodesulfobacteriota bacterium
AATATAGCCTTGAGATTATCCTCCTCCTCGGCAGCCTGCCATATCCACTCTGTATGGCTTGTATCTCCTGTGTAGACCACAGCGCCATTCTTATCCTTTATAAGGTAACCTGTTGCATCAACAATATGATTTACCCTTATAGGTTTTATAACAACATCGCCGACCTGCAATTCTTCTCTCCCCTTAGCAGGGCAAAGTTTCAGTACCGGCCCATTGACAGATTGGATGGTTGTAAAATCGGGCCAGATTATATTATTCAATATATTAGCTCTGAGTATATCCAGAACACCGTTGGTGCCTATCAGATTTATATGCCCATTCCTTTTGCCTGTCACATTATCCGCCAGAAACTGTATATCCTTTATATGGTCAAGGTGGGTATGGGTTATAATAATATTGTTTATCTTAAGCTGTTCCTCAACACTCAGCACCGAAACAACTGTGCCGGCATCCAAAAGCGTGTCGTCATTGATAAGAAAACCGCTGGTCTTATAACCGGGCATTTCAGCGCCGTAGCAGCCAAGAACTCGTATCTTCATAACCTCTCCCTTTCTACTGCTTACTGTCTACTATATTTATATCTTCCCCGACCCCTTTTCTATTTCCAGAAAATCAAGGAATTTGAGCTTGTGCAAGCCTTTTATGTTTATGGCCTTTTCTTCCAACGTGACTATATTTGCCTGAGACAATCTTTCCATCAAACCCTTTACTGCATGGACATCAATACCGGTCTCTTGCGCAAGCTCCATGGGTGTTATGCCTACCTTCACGGTATTTCCATCTTTTATGCCGCCGGTTTCAGCCATGCGCATAAGTATATGGACGATCCTGCTCATATTGTCCCTGAGCATAAGGCTTTCTATCTTTTCATTTGCCTCCAAAAGGCGGTTGGCAAGTTTTTTTATTATCTTCAGCGCAACATTAGTATTTGTGATTATCATATTCTCAAAGGTGTGAGGCTCTATAACAATAAGCAGGCTGTCTTCCAATACCTCTGCTGTTGCAGAACGCGGCTTATCAAGCAACGTTGCCATCTCTCCCAAAAAATCTCCTGAGCCAAGCACAGCAAGCGTCTTTTCTGCGTCTCCAATCTGTTTTGTTATCTTAACCTTTCCATTATGGATGACATACATCTCTTTGCTCCGTTCGCCGTCCTTGAAAAGGATGGCGCCCTTTGGAAAATTCTTGCCGAACTTCTGAAGCGTTAAATCATCGCTGATCATGAACCGCCTATCTCCCCCTGTTCAAACGCCTTAACAAACGCATCGGCAACATCTTTGTCAAATTGCGTTCCTGCATATTTTTTTATTTCATCAATTGCAGTTTGGTGCGGAAGCCCTTTTCTATAAGGCCGTGTGCTGGTCATGGCATCATAAGTATCGGCAACCGATATTATTTTGGCGATGAGGGGAATCTCTCCGTCCTTTAATCCATCCGGATACCCCTTGCCGTCAGGCCGCTCGTGGTGATATTTCATGCCCGGAATTAAATCATTCAACTGCTTTACATGCCGCATAATATCAGCGCCCATCATCGGATGCATCTTCATAAGTTCTGCCTCATTATCATCTAATTTTCCCGGCTTTCGGAGAACACTGTCGTCAACGCCTATCTTTCCTATATCATGCAGGATGGCGGAAAGTTTTAAAAACTCCAACTCTTTTGGCGTAAGGTTCAGATATTTGGCCGCAGCAAGACTGTAGTGAACCACCCGTTTTGTGTGACCGCCGGTATACGGGTCGCGTTTTTCTATTGCCTCTGCCAGCGCCTCTGCCACAGCAAAGAATGTCTCCCTTATCTCTTCATAAAGCCGCGCATTGTCAAGGGCTATGGCAACCTGGTTTGAGAAGAGTTGGAAGAGCTTTATATCATCTTCTGTAAATATCCCTTGCTTTCTATTTATGGCTTGCAGAACGCCGATTATCTTATCTTTAACCTTTATAGGCACACAGGCCATATCTGTGGTAATAAAATCTGTCTTCTTATCTGCCGACCTGTAAAACCGCGGGTCTTTGCTTACATCCTTAATCAATAACGGCTCTCCATGCTCGGCAACCCACCCTGCAATACCCTCGCCTATCTTTAACCGTATCTCCTTTACCTTATCCCCTTTGTCGCCAAGCGCCACCTCAAAATAGAGCTCTCTCTTTTCCTTATCCACAAGCAGGAGTGAGCCAACCTCTGCACTCATAAGAAACGTTATCGCCTCCATCGCCCTTTTTCTTATGATCTTCTGGTCAAGGGTGGAATTGAGAAGCGTGCCGACTTCTGCAAGGGTTGTAAATTGTCGCAATTCCTTCTCAAGGGTTTTTATCCTGGCCTCGCAACTTTCAACTTTTTGTAGAAGTTCTTTGCTCTCTTGGGTCATTCCATCCCTTTCTTAAGTTCTGAAACAAACCTTCCTACTTTTTTTGCCAATCCATGTGAATCCTGATTCCGCTCAATTATTTTCACAATAGCGCTTCCCACAATAACCGCATCCGCCCACTTTGCCACCTCTCCTGCCTGCTTTGGGGTAGATATACCAAATCCCACGCCCACTGGCAAGGGTGTAAATTTTCTCACCCTCATTACCGATTTCTGAATAGTATTTGATAATTCTTTTCTTGCGCCGGTAATTCCCGCAACAGACACATAGTAAACAACCCCGCCTCCCTGGCTTGCCACAAGTTTCATACGGCTATCGTCACTGGTGGGCGTTAAAAGGAATATCAGGTCAAGGCCGTTTCTGTCGGTATGCGTTTTTAATTCCGAT
>CAZVZI010000291.1:0-1220 GCA_964631455.1 uncultured Thermodesulfobacteriota bacterium
AATCTTCTTAAATTTTAATGTGTTACGAATAGCAAGAGCTATATTTCTCTTGACCCGACTCATAACCTTCCCTATAATCTGCACAAATATACGCATGCGACATAAAAAAGAACGTTATGCAACAAATTAAGGATAAGTCATGCCTTTAAAAAAGGTAAAATCAGATACACAAAAAAAATTATTTGAGATGCCTATGATTGGTGAAATAATATCTAAAATTGATAACGAGCCATTCTATCCGGTTTACAGAAAAAAAGATAATGTGCTTTTTGAAGGCGATAGTATCGAATGGTTAAAGAGCATTGAAAGCAATACCGTTGACCTTATATTTGCCGATCCACCCTACAATATCAAAAAAGCCGATTGGGATAAATTTGAAAGTCAGGAAAAATATATTCAATGGTCAATGAAATGGATTAAAGAAGCATCAAGGATTCTCAAAAATACAGGAACTCTTTATGTCTGTGGTTTTTCAGAAATTCTTGCTGATTTAAAGCATCCATCAATGAAATTTTTCAAAGGATGCAAGTGGATAATTTGGTATTACAAGAATAAGGCAAATTTAGGAAAAGATTGGGGACGTTCACACGAAAGCCTTCTTCATCTTAGAAAAAGCAACCAATATACAACGAACATAGACAATGTGAGAATCCCTTATGGTAAGCATACTCTCAAGTATCCTTCTCACCCTCAAGCGGAGACAAGCCAGTATGGTAATGGCGGAAAGCGGAAAGATATTTGGACTCCACATCCGAAAGGAGCAAAACCAAAGGATGTTTTAGAGGTTCCAACAACATGTAACGGTATGGACGAGAAGACCCCACACCCCACACAAAAACCAGAGGAGTTATTAAGAAAACTTATATTTGCTTCATCAAATGATGGTGATTTAATCCTTGATCCATTTTCCGGTTCTGGTACTACGCTTGTTGTCGCTGAACAGTTAGGGCGAAGGTGGATGGGTTGCGACCTTGACCATACATATAATGAATGGGCAATTAACCGCCTTGAAAACATCATTATTAAAACAAAAGAAGAGTGGATTGCTTTTGATAGGGGAAATGAAAACAGGAGAAATTCAATCAGATGAAGAATTTAAAACAAATCATCAATGAGGCTACAAACAAAGAAAACTTTAATACCATCGAAGATTATTCTGATTTTTGCCTTAATTATTTGGAATTTATAAAAATCAACTTGCAAGCTGTAATTGTCTCCAG
>CAZVZI010000291.1:1230-2747 GCA_964631455.1 uncultured Thermodesulfobacteriota bacterium
TAAAAAAGATGGAACATTTAATGTAACCCGACCTATTAATAGCAACCTTATGCTACCACTTGAATCCTTTGCTTCTAATCGCAAACAGTTTTATTCGGTTCTTAAAAATATTAGGGATAGAGAGTCTAAAACTGAGACTAATCGGAAGTTAATAAATGATTTTATTTACACTTGCCAGCAGTCTATCGGCGCAGCATTAGATGCCCTACCGGCTAACAAGTCAAACACCGGAAGAAAAATCAACGGTGATCTATTTGAACGGTTTATTAGATTAATAATTTTAGAGACGGGTATTAATGTAACAGATGGGAATATAGCTGTTCCAGTTAAAATCAATGGGACTGAAGCATTCAAGATGAATTATCAGCATGACTTAATAATAAAAATAGATGAAGTTCCGAGAGCTATCGGATCGGTAAAAACATCAAGTAAAGACAGACTTGATAAAATATTTATTGATAAGTTTCTGTACAACAAATTAACGGATACAAAAACACCACATTTTGCTGTTTTTTTAAATGATGTTCAGAGGAAAGGAAAAGAAGGCGAATATGGAATTAATACAACTTTTCTTCCGGGGCATTTCAAGGGATATACTATAAAACTGAATCCACTAGACGGAGTCTATTACTTTGATATTAGACCCAATATGAAAACCGAGGATATTCTTAAAGATCACATAAAGACTTTTGATCATTTTTTGATTAAGGATATTTGGGAGTTCATAGAATAATTTGCATAACAACCGCATCAACTCGGACTGGCAATTCCGCTGCGCTCCATTGCCAGCCGGTTATGCGGAGCGTTGTGTCAAAATAGTAAATATAGTAAATAACTGAAATGAATTTCTGGGTTTGGTTAATAATCGCTTGTGCTTTCTTCATTCTCGCAACAGTCTATTTTGTACATGCCCTGAAGAGAAAAGAAAAGAGTTTCTGGAGAAGTCTTAAAGACTGGTTCATAAATATAATTGACATCTTTTCAGGTGGTGGATAGCATACAAACATTGTGGTATCATAAATAAAGAAAATATGTGATATCGGGAGGTGGTTATTAATTATGAAAACAAAACTAAAGATGATTTACTGGAAAGGTGAAAAGTTCTGGGTGGGAAAACTCCTTGAACATCCTGAAATTATGACACAAGGCGAAACGCTGGAAGAACTTGAGGAAAACATGAAGGATGCATATACGCTTATGACAATGGAAGATGTTCCTGAAAAACATAAGGTAAAAGAACTCTCCCTTGCTGTATGAAAAGAAAAGACCTTATCAAAAGGCTGACTAATTCAGGATGCATTCTTGTTAGACATGGAAGCCGTCACGATTTATACAAAAACCCTGCAACTGGCAAAAAGCAACCTATCCCAAGACACAATGAAATAGATGAAAACCTTGCTCGGCATATAATAAAAGATTTGACATAATAAGAAAATTCAGCGGATGGCTGATAGCCACCGCTGATTTCTGGCGTTAGGGCAATAAATATAGCTACCTGAATTAGTGGATTTTAAGAT
>CAZVZI010000292.1:0-2735 GCA_964631455.1 uncultured Thermodesulfobacteriota bacterium
GAAGCCCTGAGAGACGCCGGGGTTAAACCTGAAGAAGTAGACTATATAAATGCCCATGCTACGGCAACATTACAGGGAGACAAGGAAGAGGCCGGGGCAATAAAAGAACTCTTTGGCTATTCGGTGCCTGTCAGCAGCCTGAAGGGTTATATGGGGCATACCCTTGGCGCTTCAGGCGCAATTGAGTTGATTGCATCTCTGATTATGATGGAAAAGGGGATTATCTATCCGACCCTGAATCTGGATAATGTCGACCCTGATTGTCATGGAATCAATCATGTTACAAAGCCGGTTAAGAAGAAGATAGATGTGATTTTGAAAAACTGTTTTGCTTTTGGCGGCATTAACACGGCTTTAGTGTGTAGAAAGTTGTCTTGACAACTTCTACAAACATCATCATACTTCCCCATCCTTCCTCAGTTTGCAGTTATCCCTTTCTCTATCTGCCGGTTGACAACTGGCCAATTTTCTTCTTGCCATGCCTACAATTAGCGGCTGCCAAAAGAATAGGAAATAGGGAGAGTCTTTTAAATAAGGTTTGCTTCTTTTTATGAAACCTGATATTTTAGCACTACAAAATTCATCAGGTATGATCGTCACGCAAAGCGAAGGATGAAAGAGCGTGAAGTTACAGAGGAAGCGGCTGCAATGGCGATAAATAATCCTGATTATATTGAGCCAAGTATAAAGGGAAGAAAAAATGCCTATAAATTTATAGGCAATAGATTCTTGAGAGTAACTTTTAAAGGAGAACCGGAAAACATTTTGGTTATTACGGTTACAATAAGAAAGAAACCATTTAAGGGGGTGATGTTATGAAAATAGAATACAGCAAAGATGTTGATGCCCTATATATAAGGCTCAGAGAGGCGAAGATTGTTGACTCAATGGACATAGAGGAAGGGGTAACGGTTGACCTTGACGACAAAGGGCATATCGTTGGCATAGAAATCCTTGATGTCAGCGAAAAACTTCAGAACTTGTCAATATCTCCATTGAAAATCTCCCCCTTGAAAAGGTAGCCGCTGCCGGATAAGCGCTATTTCCTCCGATTCAATCCCATTGAGTAGAGATTCGGTAAAAAGCAGGAGAAATATGGAAAACGCCCCTTCAATCAGCCTTCATATCCCGTAAACATATGCAGTTAATAGAACCGTCCCATTAATGTTTAGTCTGCGGTTGCCCAAAGGCAATAGGAAATAGGGGAATATCCGCGGCCTCGCTTTAAAATTTTACAGAAAGCGGTGTATATGATAAATTTCAACTAATATTTTATTAAGAAGGGAGAATAAACCAATGAAATATCCAATTATTACTAATAAGACCGAATATGGATACGATGTGCATTGTCCTATGCTTCCCGGCTGCCATAGCCAGGGCGACACATTAGAAGAAGCTCTTGAAAACATTAAAGATGCCATTGAAACATACCTCTGCATGATAGCCGAAGAGACAAAAGGCGCCACAGTCTATGAAGTAGAGGTCTCTGCTTAATATGCTCTTTACAGATGTCTCTGCTGAAAGAGCGGTCAGAGCATTCAGCAAAATCGGATTCAGGATTGTCACTAAAAGCAAGCACATCGGCATGTCTGATGGAATTCACCGTATAACCATCCCGAATCATAAAAGACTTAATCCCTATACACTCAAATCCATTATCAAAGACGCCGGTCTTATCTTACAGACGAACAATTTAAAGACCTCCTGTAAATTTAAGGCGTTGTCTCTATAACCTTTATCTCCTTCTCCACCGCATCAAAGAATTTTTTATAAAACTCCGCATCCTCAACAGTTCTTTCTTCCTGTTTAACCTTTGTGGCTTCGCTTCCAACGGGGATTAACCCAAGAGGCAGTCCGAGCCTGTCGGTTTTTACCCTGACCTTTTCTACATGCTGTCCAGCGCTTATATATATGGTTGCCTTGTCATTGCCTGAGGCTATAACATTTGCGTTAACTGTAAGGACGGTGCTGTCTTTGCCATCTTCAAAGTATCGTGCCATTATAAAGGATTTTGCCTGTAAATCCTCTCTTTCAATCCTCAGGTTCTGGCTCAATACCACCCTTTTAGTAGCAAGATAGCAGGTGTCAACAGGGGCATTAAAAGTCCTCACATTAGGCCAGCTGTCCGTATTAAAGACATCCTTATAAACCTGCTTGCTGCAGGCAGAGAGTAAAAAGATTAGAATAATAGATGATAGAAAAGCGATTCGTTTCATAGTATCTCCTGCAAATAGATGTGATTTATAAGGATGGTAAGATAGTTTTCCCTCCCTGCGTCAAGAGTGCGGCGGGGAGGAAGAACTTGTCATTAGTGCAGTTAATAGAACCGTCCCATTAATGTTCTCCATTCCTGTCCCCAGGTTAATTCTGTGGAGTATTTACGGCTTTCTTAAACAAGGCAGATAAAGCCTGATTTTGCGCCATTATAACCTTGTCTGTATCACTTGTGCTCCTGTGAATGGCCTTTAATACTTCCTCACCCGTTTTTACATCTATCAGTTTATACTCAACCTGAACGGCAGTTAACCCGGGCCCCATATCTGGATTTTGACCTTCGGCCCAGGTAGTAACCAGTTCCTTTATATTCCCCATGAGAACAGCGTCTGCCGGCAATTTTCGTATCTCTGCTATATCCTTTGGGTCTATCTTCTCAGAAGCTCTAACCATCTTCTTAAATACAGAGCCTTCAAAGGTTTCAGAAATATTGTCTGCTATGTCTTTTCTAATGGTCTTAT
>CAZVZI010000293.1:0-2726 GCA_964631455.1 uncultured Thermodesulfobacteriota bacterium
CGACACCAGCTACATGACCTTCAGTCCCAGCGGCGATTTTTTGATAACCGCGGGTGAAGTAGTTACCATTTTTAAACGTCAATGATAATTTCAGACATCGGCCCATCGCATCTTCTATTATGCTGATATCCAGCCGTTTGGGATTCTCAATCCATTCAGACTATGAATCGCAGCAATGTTCTAATAACAGGTCTTGGCGTAATATCTGCGGCAGGAATAAACCTTGCCAACACCATAAATTCGTTTGAATGCGGAAAGAGAAATGCCAGCCAGGTGTCTCTGTTTGAAACAAAACTGAAATACCCTGTCTTTGAGGTTAAAGAAATTCCTGAAAAATTCCATTTAGAGAGCCGGAGGACATTGAGTCTTGCCCTTGCTGCCGTTCATGA
Organism: uncultured Thermodesulfobacteriota bacterium; assembly: GCA_964631455.1. Taxonomy (GTDB): domain Bacteria; phylum Desulfobacterota; class GWC2-55-46; order UBA9637; family UBA9637; genus JACRNJ01. The sequence continues at coordinate 390 of CAZVZI010000293.1, forward strand.
GGCGATCAAGGATGCGCGGCTTGAAGGCGATTTGTCCGGATGCCGCATAGGCATCTGCATGGGCACGACTGTGGCAAGCCAGCTTAATGACCTTGATTTTTATAAATCATACCGAACCAGCGGGTTTGCGCCCATGGCGGCTGTAGACAGATACCTCAAAGGGAATCTTGCCGAATTTATCTTGCGTAGAATAAAGGCCAAAGGGCCGGCATTTACAATAGTTAACGCTTGTTCTTCAGGGACAGACGCAATAGGGGTGGCCCTGTCATGGTTGAATAATAATCTGTGCGATATAGCCATTGCAGGAGGGGCGGATGAATTGAGCCGCATCCCGCTCTGCGGCTTTGCCTCTCTCGGCATAATGAATACTGATTTGTGCGCCCCTTTTGATAAAAACCGCAAAGGGCTCAATCTTGGTGAAGGCGCAGGCGTTCTGGTCATGGAGACCAAAGATTCGGCGCAAAAGAGGGGGGTGCGCTCAAACCTCTATGTCACAGGCTACGGCTCTGCTGCAGACGCTTATCACCTTACTGCTCCTCACCCAGAAGGGATCGGTTTGCACGCGGCAATAAATAAGGCATTGGCAGATTCGGGCATAGGGCCGGAAGAGGTAAGTTTCGTCAACGCCCACGGCACAGGGACAATTGATAATGATGTGGTTGAAGGAAATGTTTTGAAAAAAATATTCGGCGCAGAGCTTAAGATGCTTTCCACAAAAGGATTTACAGGCCATACGCTTGGAGCCGCTGGGGGCATGGAGGCTGTATTTACGGTCGCAGGTTTAAAACACGGCTGGATACCGGCTAACGCCGGTTTTAAGAACAGGGATGAGGCCATTCCCATAGTCCCTGTAACTAAGAAGACGGCTGTTAATGGCCGCTATGCCGTTTCAACCTCTCTGGCCTTTGGCGGCAATAACGCAGCCATTGTTCTTGGAAGGGATTTAAAAAGATGAATATACTAGGGATTGGCATTATTTTTAGCCGCGGCATGGGAATTGATTGTTATGAAAATGCACTAAAACAAGGATGGCAGATGCCGGCTTCGGTAGAGCAGTTTGCCCTGAAGGATAAAAAAAATATTGCATATCTTGTTAATTTGGAAAACATACCCGACAGGACGCTGCTAAAAAAGATGCGGCGCTCGGATAAGTTCAGCAAGATGGCGGTTCTTGCAGCTGCGGATGCGCTGAAAGGGAGGAGGATAGGGAACATCGACAGAAAGGGCATTGGCATTATTCTATCTACTGCATTCGGCGCGCATGCCACTACATTTGATTTTCTCGACGGCATACTTGATTATGGCGAAGCCGCCGTGTCTCCGACTACATTTTCAAATTCAGTCCATAATGCCGCAGCATCTTACATATCTTCATCTTTGGATATCAACGGCCCAACCCTGACCATAACGCGCTTTGATTTTCCTTTTCAGTATGCCATGCAACTGGCGCAGATATGGCTTAACCAGGGGCGCTGCGAGTATGTCCTCGCAGGGGCTGTGGAGCAATACGGCGATGTGATGGGGTATATTTATGGCCAAAAACTTACGCCTGCGCACGACGGCAGGATAAGGCCGTTTAACTTTAACCCGACCTGTCAGGTTCCAGGAGAAGGCGCCGCTTTTTTCCTTTTAAGCAGGAAAGATTCTGAAAGTATCTTGTGCAAGGTCGAAGATGTACGCATAAATGAAACGTCTGACACGATGTCCGCAGACTTGAATATTATCGATGCGGATGGTATGCTAAATGACGAGTCTGCTTACAAGGCTGCCGTTTCTCCTGACACACCCACGGCCGCATATTCTCCCTTGTTCGGCAGCATGACCATAGGCAGCGCCTTTAACTGTGCGGCAGGGGCATTGATGCTCAAAAAACAAGCGGTTTATGCAAATCCTGTAACGGATAATCCTCATGGGATCAATCTTGTTAACGAAACCAAACGTTTTGATATTGAGCGAATAGATTGCATCAGATATAATTGTTATGATGAAAAGGCTGTTGTTTGTCTAAACAGAGCGCCATAACTTTGCATACCTGCATTGCTCCTTGGCTCGTCGCGCCTTGGTCTGCTTTATTCTGACGCTCTGTATAATAAAGAGTATCTAAAAAGGAGGCATTATGAAAAAAATAATCTTTTTATTTTTGGCAGGCTTGCTGTTTGCGGCTCAGGCAATAGCCGGCGGCACTTTGGAAAAGGTGGATATTGAGAAGGAAGTTAATGCTAAATCTTTTAGCGTCGGGTGCGACCGCAGCGTGGGCTGCATGTTGTATGTTGTGGATCAAACGCATGGCATGTGCTTTGCCGTGATGAAACAAGATGATGCTACAGGAATAACACA
>CAZVZI010000294.1:0-2709 GCA_964631455.1 uncultured Thermodesulfobacteriota bacterium
GCTGCCATAATTTTAAAATATACAGGCATTGCAAAATACCTTGACACCGAAGGTTTAAGGGCATGGATCTCCGGATTAGGCCCGTGGGGACCAATTGCATATATTCTAATCTATAGCATTGTCCCTGCCCTCCTTTTTCCGGGAACTCCTCTTACCATTGCAGGCGGTATCATTTTCGGCCCTGTTGCCGGAAGCATCTACACTGCCATTGGCGCAACCATCGGGGCGTCTGTTGCGTTTCTTATATCGCGGTATATGGCGCGGGAATTGGTTGCAAAACTGCTAAAAAACAGAAGATTCGACAAATTGGACAAAGAGGTGGAAAAACAGGGCTGGAAGATAGTCGCATTTACCAGACTAATCCCTATATTCCCCTTCAACCTGCTTAATTATGCCTTTGGTCTCACAAACATAAAATTCAGCCATTATGCGCTGGCGTCTTTTATCTTTATGCTGCCTGCCATCATTGCCTTTGTGGTTTTTTCGAGTTCTCTGTTGGATTTATTAAAAGGTAAAATTTCAACGGAGTTTTTAATTGGTCTTATCCTTGTTTTCATAATATCGGCAATCCCGGTTATTTATAAAAAAGTAAAGCATTAGTTGCCGGCGCCCGCTCTCCACTACATTCCTATTCCTCTCATTGCAACTCTAAAGACTGCTGCTATACTTGAATCACGATATGATTTTTTAGAGGTGTGAACGTGAAGAAGCCATTAGCGCGAAAGATACTGGAAAAACATATGGTGTCGGGCAAATGGGAACCCGACGTCGAGATAGGCATCAAGACAAACCAAACGCTGACGCAGGATGCCACAGGCACACTGGCTTATCTTGAGTTTGAGGCACTCGGCATTGATCAGGTAAAGACAGAACTCTCGGTGAGCTATGTTGACCACAACCTTTTGCAGACGGATTTTAAGAATGCGGATGACCATAGATTTTTGCAGAGTGTTGCCCAAAAATATGGAATCTATTTTTCCCCGCCAGGCAACGGCGTTTCCCATCAGGTGCATATGGAGAGGTTCGGCGCGCCTGGCAAAACACTTCTGGGTTCGGACAGCCATACATCAACCGGCGGCGGCCTCGGCATGATAGCCATCGGCGCAGGTGGGCTGGATGTGGCAATGGCTATGGCAGGGGAGCCGTTTTATATGCAAACGCCGCAGATATTAGGCGTAAGGCTTATCGGGATACTTTCACCCTGGGTCTCCGGCAAAGATGTTATCCTTGAGATGCTCAGACGCCATACCGTAAGAGGCGGGATGGGCAAGATAATTGAATGCTTTGGCCCCGGGGTTAAGCGCCTTTCAGCAACAGACAGGGCGACTATTGCAAATATGGGAGCGGAACTCGGCGCAACAACAACAATTTTCCCATCGGATGAAAGAACAAAGGAATTTTTAGTCAGGCAAGGCAGAGGTGATGAGTGGGTGCTCCTTGAGGCAGATGAAGGCGCACATTACGATGAACTGGATGAGATAAACCTTTCAAAACTTGAGCCGCTTATCGCGTGTCCCACATCGCCGGACAATGTAAAAAGGGTTTCCGAAGTGGAAGGCGCTCCGGTTCATCAGGTCATCATCGGCTCTTCGGTAAATTCCTCATTCAGGGATTTGATGATAGTCTGCCATGCGCTGGAAGGGAAAAAGGCGCACCCGGATGTCAGCCTTGAGATAAATCCGGGAAGCCGTCAGGTCATAGAAAATGTGACCATGCAGGGGGGCGCATTGGCGCTCATGCACGGCGGCGCGCGGGTGCACCAGTCAGGATGTCTGGGGTGTATCGGCATGGGACAGGCGCCGGCAACCGGAACCGTATCTCTCCGCACATTCCCCAGAAATTTTCCGGGAAGGAGCGGAACAGAAAACGATCGGGTATATCTTTGCAGCCCGGAGACCGCTATTGCCTCCGCTATCTTTGGAAAGATTACCGACCCGAGAAAACTCGGCAAATATCCTGAGGTCGTTGAACCGGAAAGGTTCGATTTCAATGAAGGACTTATTATAAAGCCTTTGCAGGCTGCTGAAAGGAAAAAGGTTGAGATTATCCGTGGGCCGAATATTGCGGCATTCCCCACACTGGAACCTCTGCCTGCCGAATATGAAGGCGAGATACTTTTAAAAGTAGGAAACAACATAACAACAGATCATATTATGCCTGCTGGAAATGATGTTTTGCCGCTGAGAAGCAATATCCCTGCCATAAGCAAGCATGTGTATGAACGGCTGGACAAAGCATTTCCGGCGCGGTGCAGGGAAAAGGGGGGCGGCATTGTCATCGGCGGAGAAAACTACGGCCAGGGCTCATCACGGGAGCATGCAGCCCTTGCCCCGCGTTATCTCGGTGTGATGATAAAGATTGCCAAAAGCTTTGCCCGCATCCACCGTTCAAATCTGATAAACTTCGGCATCGCGCCGCTGTTGTTCAGCGATTCATCGGATTATGAAAGATTAAAACAGGGCGACAGGTTGAGATTTCCGAACTTGCGGAAAACCATAGAGGCCGGTAAAGATGAGGTAACGGCTAAGCGCGGAGAAAAAGAGATGAGATTTACATTGAAGGTTACTGACAGGGAGCGGAGGTGTATTCTGGAAGGTGGATATCTGAATCTGGTGAAAAAAGGAGGGATTAAATGATATGAAGAGAAACATCGCTCTTGTTATCGTAGATGTCCAGAATGATTTCTGTCCCGGAGGGGCATTGCCTGTG
>CAZVZI010000295.1:0-2707 GCA_964631455.1 uncultured Thermodesulfobacteriota bacterium
TGTGATATTCATTATCAGCATTTATCTCTTCTATAGGATTTCTATGTCTACGGAAAAATTAAGGGAAATTGCAAAGGAGATTGAGAGGGCTAAAAACTTTAACAACATGGCGCTTAACGGCATTGCAGACGGCATATATGCAACTGACCTTGAAAAGAATGTAACATTATGGAGCAAAGGCGCGGAAAGGATTACAGGCCACAAGGCAGAGGATGTTATAGACAAGCCGTGCAAGGATTTCTTATCGCATACGGATGAGGACGGAACGGCTTTATGCGGCACGCATCGCTGCCCATTGACAGTTATAGAGACAAAAAATATTTTGCCCCAACAGGTTCTCACAGCCCATAAATCCGACAGGCAGAGGATACTGGTTGCAGTAACCGCTGCGCCGCTTACAGAGAATGGCAGCATTGTCGGCGTAGTTGAGGCATTCAGAGACGCCACAAAAGAAAGGGAATTGCAGAGGATAAAGGAATCGCTTACAAATATGCTTATCCATGACTTTAAAAACCCCTTATCCATTATCGGCATTGTGCTTGAAACCATGCGCAGCGATAAACATGTCCCCGAAGGCCTTAATCGGGGAAAAGAGATAAATGAGAGATATTTAAAGATGGCGTATCAGGCGGTCGGCGAGCTTGACAATATGATTATCAATCTTATGGAAATAGCAAAGATGGAAAAAGGGCTTGAACTAAATAAAGAGGATTTTTCGGCGACTGAGGTTTTAAGAGAGGCTGTTAAAAAGGCGGAGGTTATGGCGGTTGTCAGCAAACAGAGGCTTCTGGAACAAATTCAGCCGGACATGCCGCAGGTGTCCGCTGACAGGTATATGCTTATGCGGGTAATGGGAAATCTTCTCGGCAACGCCATTAAATTTACCCCTCCCGGCGGAGAGATAACCGTTTCAGCTTCCATAGAGGACAGAATGCTTAAGATAATGGTCTCAGACACAGGGCCTGGCATACCCAAAGAGTTTCATGAATTTATATTTGATAAATACTGGCAGGCCGGGGCAGGGAGCAGAAATGAAAGAAAGGGCGTGGGTCTTGGTCTTGCCTTCTGCAAGATGGTTGTTGAGGCTCACGGCGGCAGGATATGGGTGGAAGGCGACGAAGGCGAGGGGAGCAGATTTATATTTACCATACCAAAACTCCCTTGACAAGCATATCTATTTAGCATACAATAAAAGCATACAAAGGAGGTGCAATCTATGCGTGCGACATTAAACATACCCGATGACCTTGTTTCGGAGGTTCAGAAGGTTACTGGTGAAAAATCCAAGACTAAGGCCATAGCCATTGCCATGAAGGAATTTATCAGGCAGAAAAAGATAAAGCAACTTATTGCCCTGAGGGGCAAGGTGCATATAGATTATGATTGGGAAAAAGAAGAAGGACTTGAGATGAAGGCCCATGAAGAGAGGGAAAAACTTCTTGAACGAAAGAGATAACGGCATACTTGCGGATACGAGCGTATGGATAGAATTTTTCAAGCTGCAATCCGCAGCCGGCAAAAAACTTGAAACTCTCGTCATGAATAATTCGGTATGGGTATGCGGAGTTGTGCTTTTTGAACTCGTGCAAGGGGTTAGAACAGAAGATGAAAAAGTCAAGATATTGGATGCCTTGTCTAATTTATCATATGCAGAGATGAAAAAAGACCTCTGGCACAAGGCAGGAGAACTCTCTGCATCCCTCAAGAAAAAAGGCTTGAATTTACCCTTATCCGACATATTCATAGCGGCATTAGCAATTGAACACAATCTCCAAATCTTCACCCTTGATAAGCATTTCGAACAGATACCCACAGTAAAGATTTACAAATTTTAAATTCGGTTCACTCCGATATGGCATTTTGCCCTGATTTGTTCGGGCAAAATACCCTGCACTTCCTGCAATAATCTCATAAACAAAATACCTTTCCAGATAAATCAACCAGTTAGCAATTGGCATACCTATTGCATTATGGCATTGTAGTCGGATTAAAATTTTCGGAATAATACGGAGGCATCCAATGAAACTTATGATAGTTGACGATGACTCATACATAGCTGATGTGATTTCCGCATATTTAAAGAGGCATTCCTGCGATGTAATAATATATTCCGGCATGAGCGACGGTCTGCGCCACATGATGGAGGAAAAGGTTGACGCTGTTATCCTTGACCTTCACATGCCTGGCATGGGCGCCATAGAGGCTGTCCCTATTGTAAGGGAGATAAATCCTGACGCAGTTGTAGGGATTATTTCAGGCGATGCGTCAGCAGGCGCAAAAAACGCCGCATTAAATGCAGGGGCGGATTTTTTCCTGCAAAAATGGAATGAGATTCCAAATATCATGAAAGAGATAAATAAAGTTAGCAGTAAACAGTTAGCAGTAAACAGTAAACAGTGAACAGTTAAATAGTAGGGGCAGGGCTTGCCCCTGCCCTTTTCTCTGGGCAGCCGCAAGGGCTGCCCCTACAAAAATGGGGCGAACAGATAGAATCACCACTACAAGAAAAAAGGAGGTAAATTATGGCAAAGATTCTTCAATTGGTAGGTTTTAATGTAGGCAGGGAGTTTTTTGGAGTGAACATAGGCGCTGTAAAGGAGATAATCAGGGTGCCTGATATAACCCCTGTGCCTGATACGCCGGAGTTTGTTGAAGGCGTTGTGAATTTAAGGGGCAGGATAGTCCCTGTAATAGACATGAGAAGGCG
>CAZVZI010000296.1:0-2699 GCA_964631455.1 uncultured Thermodesulfobacteriota bacterium
CAGAAAATCTACCACCCTCCCCTTCATCCCCTCCCGTCAAGGGAGGGGAGATTACTTTAGGCTCCCTCTCCCCTACAGCTTTGTCATTCCCGCATGTCTTAGGCGGGAATCCAGCCTCCGATAGATTCAGTCGGTGGTAAAAAGATGGATGCCCGATAGATACATTCGGGCATGACAGAGGGGGATCTTCGGAGTAAAGTCTTAAAAGGGTATCCGGCAATAATGCCAAAAATAAAAGCAAACCTAATGTCCCGTATACAACCTCTATGCCGCCGCCAGTAAACATAATGGCAAGGGTTATACCGACTAATAGAGCATAGCCGCCCTCGCGGCCTCCCACGAAATTGTTTAGTTTTTCAGATGTAAGTGTAGGGGAGACCCTCGTGGTCTCCCGTCGGGAGGGGACATCCCCGATAAAATCATTCGGGGACAGGCGCCCCTCCCCTACAACACTGAAATAACTTTTCTTGATAGCCCTTAGATAAAAGAATATTGTAAGCGGAACCCATGCTACAGACAACAGAGTGGATAAAAGATTATGCACAGAAATCATATAACCACCCAGCATGAAGATAAGAGCGCCTATGAAAGAGCCAATTGTGCTTGCATCAAGCTCTCTCAAAAACAGAAACATAAAAACCCCCGCCAGAAAGAAATGCAGGATGATAATATAGTTAAATGCAAGGTCAAACGGCAGGATGAGTAAAAGAATATTTAACGGATAAAATATTGCGGGCTGGAGTGTGGCTAAAAGGGGAATTCCGCTATAATAATACGGATTCCAGAGAGGGAATTCTCCGTTCTTTATTGCATCTACCCAGAAAAGCCTTGGAGGAATAAAAAAGACCGAGAGGTCTCTCTCGGTCAAAAGAAGGTTTCCATTTAAAACATTGTAAAAAAAACCACAGGCTACAAGGAAAAGGCAACCTATTACAAAAAAAATTTTATTTTTTTATATTCCATTTTATAATTTATCTCGTTACTAAGCTACTAAGCCATGCTTGGTAACGCAATTGGTTAAGAAGCTCTGCTTCGTAAAAAGCCTGATCTTTTTAGACATACCAGTTCCCAAGCTGGATCTTGGGGAACAAGAGGTAATTACCAGCCATAACCTACACGAGGACCAAGAGTATTATTCAGTGTCATAGTAAACCCGTATGTAGTACCACTTACACCGATTGCAACCGTCGCCGTTTGTTCACCACTTGCCGGACCAACATAAATAGCCGGCTGCCCTACGGCAATGGTTGGTCCACCTGATATATTTGCGCCATAAACAACTCCCATAGTAGGTGGAACAGGACCAGCAGTTGTTCCCATTGTATATGTAGTACCGCCAATCACATACTGTGCATGAGCCATTGTGGCAGAACCCATTATAGCACTCGCAATACCCTTTGCTGTGGCACTCGTTGCATCTGACTTTAAATCTATAAACCTCGGTATCGCCACTGCCGCAAGGATTGCCAGAATAACTATTACCATCACCAGCTCAATCAGCGTAAAACCTTTTTTGGATTTGAACATTTTTTTATCCTCCTTATTAAAGGGTATTGGGTATTTAAAGTGATTTAATTGACCCTATGTTAATTGGTTTTATTAAACTTGTCAAGCGTTTTTTGCTTGTTGTTATTTTTTAAATACTTACCACATCTCGTACCCCTTTGTCCCTGATTTTACCATGCCGGTTTTTGGGTCGTAAATATACCTGTTGCCAAAGGTGTCAAGGAGATAACCTTCCTCATCTGCCGACATACTTTGGATATATGGCCATTCTAACATGATAGGCGTGTCCTGTTTTGGAACAACCACCTTTTCCTGTGTCATCTGCCTTAATGACTCAGGCAGCCTGCCTTTTGTGATAAGGTAAAAACTTACAGCCCTTCTTACATTGGCGAGTTCTATCTGGAGCGCAGCCTCCTGCGCAAAACGGGCGGATGTCCAGAATCTTTCAATGGCAATCAACATTAAGATTGCAACCATGATGATGACCAATAAAGTTTCAAACAAGGTTCGTCCCTGTTGGTTCTTTATGCCGAATTTACTTGCAGAGAAGGTTTTATCCATGCTCAATGCCCGATTATCTACGCGCAAATTTTACGATGTCCCACATAGGCAGGAATATGGCGAGGGCAAGGAATAAGACCATGCCGAAAATGACTCCGAGGAGGATGGGCTCAAGGCTTGTAGTCAGGTTTCTTACCGTATAGTCAACCTCCTGGTCGTAATACTGGGCGACCTTTTCCAGCATCTCGTCCAGCGCGCCGGTTTCCTCGCCAACCCGCACCATCTGCACTACCATAGGAGGGAAAAGGCGGCTTTGTTCCATGAGATCCGACAAACTTTTGCCTGCCCTTATATCATTTTCTATGTCTTTTATGGTCTTTGATATGAGCCTGTTATCAGTAACCCTTGAAACTATATCAAGGGACTGGAGAATGGGAAGGCCGCTTTTGTAAAGCGCCCCGAATATCCGCGCAAATCTTGACATCGTAGCCTTTTGAAAAAAAGGGCCGAAAACCGGAATATTAAGTTTCCATTTATCCCAGTTGTAATGGCCGGTATCTGTCTTTGTATACCACTTGAATAGCAGGATAGGGGCAATAACAGCAATGGCTGCCAGATACCAATATGATACAAAGAAGTTTGACAGCGCAATCAGCATCCTTGTAGGCAATGGCAAGGGGACATTAAAGCTG
>CAZVZI010000297.1:0-2697 GCA_964631455.1 uncultured Thermodesulfobacteriota bacterium
AGATGAGATTGAAAAGGCATTGCACAGCGCCTTGAAGTCCTATGAGGTTGGCAAGGCGTCCGACGCAATGGAGAAGGTGGCGGATGCATATTTCGGCGTATTTGAGGGAGATAAGGCAAATATGGAGATAGCAGTCAGGCGGTTTATATCCCTGAAAAAGGCTGTCGAGCTTGAAAAGGGGTTTTCTGATCTGCGAAAGGCGATGTTTGATAAGGCTCCTCTAACCGATATTAAAAAGCAGGCGATGGAACTTATAAGAGCGGTAAAAGAGGCTGCTGTAAAGCTGGATGGAAAGGGGGTGAATATCGGTATGGAGTAGGCAATAATCGGAAAGCAAGAGCAGGGTGGGCTGCGCCCACAAAAATACAGAGAGTCAAAGAATCTAAAAAAGGAGGCTTTAGAAATGAAAACATTAAGAACAATATTTCTTACACTAATTACAGCGGTGTTATTCTATGCGCCGGCATTTGCGCTGGAGACGCCTATAGGTATTCCTCAGGCTCTCTACGGTATGGAAATAGCAGCGGTCTATCTTCAGGCAATAGAGATGGAACCGCATGGCGTTATGCGGCCTAGGGCGGAATCAGACATACACCTGGAATGCGATATTCATGCAGCGGAGAATAATCCCAATGGTTTTGCCGCAGGGGAGTGGATGCCGAATCTCACCATCAGCTATACCCTTATCAAGCTGGATACAGGCCAGAAGATAGAGGGTCCGATGAAACCTATGGTTGCAAATGACGGTCCGCACTATGGCGATAATGTCAAGATGCTCGGCGCTGGCAAATACAAGGTCATCTATAAGATAGATAACCCGCTCAAAAAAGGCGAGTTTGGCAGGCATACGGATAGAGAGACCGGCGTAAGGGACTGGTTCAAGCCATTTGAGGTAGAGTGGGAGTTTAACTATTTCGGCGCGGGCAAAAAGGGCGGGTATTAACCTTTCTTTTTGCAATATAATTGAAAATAATAATTATTATTATAATTGATTACTAATGAGTTCATAAGTTAGACGACATTCTCCTTTGTTGTCATTCCCGAAGTTTTAATCGGGAATCTGGTTTTGATTGAAACTATATCCCCGATAGAAGCACTCGGGGACGACAGATGTGTCGCCTTACTTATGACCGTCTTAGTAACTGCCAACAGTCAACAGTTGACTGATTGAGGGGGGCGTTATGTGCGTTGCACTTATCGGCGGCATGGACAGGCTTAAAAGGGATTACCAGAGGATAGGCGGTAAATACGGGGCAGAGATACGGCATTTTGAAAAGAGATGCCTCTATCTCGAACAGAAACTTTTAAACGTTGATGCCATAATCGTATTCACAGATAAGGTGTCTCATGATGCCAGAAACATCGCTGTGTCAACAGGCAGAGGCGCAGGTATACCTGTTTTGATGTGCCATTCCTGCGGCGTGTCGAGTTTAAAGAGATGTCTTGAGGGGATTATAAAACAAACCCCTGTATGTTTTAACCAGGGGCATGAAAAAGGGAGGGTTCAATGAAAGGAAATTTCAAATTAAAGGCTATATTCACTGCTACAGCGCTTCTTTTATTTCCGCTCCTCTCGTTTGCAGCAGAGGATCAACTGAAGCAGCTTGAGCAGAAGATAGAGGCCATCGAAAAAAAGACTGAGGATCTGGAAAAAGAGATAAGGATGGAGCATAAGCCTCTCTTGAAGGAGATAAGCGAGCACATAACAACCCTGGAGAAGGAGCTGGATACAGTTGACTATAGAACAGCCAGGATAAAGGCCCTGGGTGAGAAGGTAGATGCCTTCAGTATCGGTGGAGACCTTTCTTTATTCCTTCAGGGGATTGGGAAGAATGCGCAGGGATTTGCCAAAAAGGCAGATGCCTCATATTCCGGCGATCTCTTCCTTATTACACCTGCAGGCCCTTATGGAAATGTATATTTCAGGGGAGCTGTAGGAGAGGGTGAAGGGATCGCCCCTCTGCTCCCGCCAACATTTTCAGGGCCTAACGCAGACCTTGGGTTCAATGAACCGAAGTTTGAATTGGTAGAGGCATGGTATTGGACAGAATTTGCCATTCCGGATATAAGGGATAAAAGGCTGGAACTTACTATAGGCAAGATTGACCCGGCAGGTCTTTTTGATGCGAATGCGGTAGCCAATTCTGAGACAAGCCAGTTCATTGCGGACATATTTGTGAACAACCTGGCCCTTGAATTTGGAGGCAATGCAGGTGTGTCAATAGGCTACAGATTTACCTCTATTTACGACAAAGGCCTAAAGGTGGTCGGAAGGATCGGTATGTTTGAAGGGGACGGCGATTTTAAAGATGTCCTTGACCGCCCTTTCATCATAGCAGAATTGGATACATGGATGCCCTTCTATGGACTGAATGGGAACTATCGCATCTATGGATGGGTCAATAACAATAAACATACAGACCTTCTTGATTCAAGCAAGGATGACCTCTCTAATCGGGGTTTTGGTGTAAGCCTTGACCAGCAGGTATCAAATGATATAACCCTTTTTGCCCGCTATGGCATGCAGGATGAGGATGTCTCAAAATTTGACAAGGCCTTTACAGCAGGCGGGCAACTCATTGGAAATAGCTGGAGAAGGGCAAATGATGTTATCGGCATTGCCTACGGCGCAAGTCATGTGAGCGGCAAATATAAAGATGCATCTCTTGCGCTTGACAGCTATTCAGCAAATGCATC
>CAZVZI010000298.1:0-2669 GCA_964631455.1 uncultured Thermodesulfobacteriota bacterium
CAAGTTTTGCCGCCAGCTTCATCGCATAAGCAACCGCATGAGAGCTTTCCAGCGCGGGGATAATTCCCTCTGATAGAGATAAAATTTTAAAGGCATTTAAAGCCTCTTTGTCAGTAACTGCCGTATATTCAATCCTTCCCGTATCGTGCAGATAACTATGTTCCGGCCCCACGCCAGGATAATCAAGCCCTGCGGAAATAGAATGGGTGTGAATTATCTGGCCATCGCTGTCCTGCAAAAGATAAGTTTTGCTTCCGTGCAGAACGCCGACCTTGCCGGCGCAAATTGACGCCGCATGTTTTCCGGTTTTGATGCCGTATCCTGCCGCCTCAATGCCAATCATCTTCACGCCCTTATCCTTTATAAAAGGATGAAACAAACCTATTGCGTTGCTGCCGCCGCCGACACAGGCGACAAGATAATGCGGCAATCTGCCTTCTATATTTTTTATCTGCTCCCTTGCCTCTTTTCCGATCACCGACTGAAAATCCCTCACCATCATGGGATACGGGTGCGGCCCGGCAACGCTGCCTATTATATAAAAGGTGTTCCACACATTGGTTGTCCAGTCACGGATCGCCTCATTCATGGCATCTTTCAGGGTGCAGCTTCCTGAAGAAACAGGATTTACCTTTGCGCCAAGAAGTTTCATTCTAAAGACATTAGGCTTCTGCCTTTCAATATCCTCTGTGCCCATGTATATCTCGCAAGGCAGACCGAACATGGCTGCAACTGTCGCGGTTGCAACGCCGTGCTGACCTGCGCCGGTCTCCGCTATTATCCTTGTCTTATCCATCCTTTTGGCAAGGAGGATTTGGCCCATTGTATTGTTGATTTTATGCGCGCCTGTATGATTTAAGTCTTCACGCTTTAAATATATTTTAGCGCCGCCGACTTTTTTGGTAAGCCTCTCTGCAAAATAAAGAGGTGTGGGTCTGCCGACATATTCTTTTAAATAATAATTCAGTTCTGCCTTAAAATCCTTGTCATCTCTGAATTTAACATATGCCTTTTCAAGCTCCAACACCACCGGCATCAGCGTCTCGGAAATATACCTGCCGCCGTAGATGCCGAAATGGCCTTGCTTGTCGGGAAGATTTTTATTCATATGGATCCTTTCGCCCTTTCTATAAACTCCATGACCTTTATTAAATCCTTTTTCCCCGGGGACTCTTCTACGCCGCTTGATACATCAACCGCATACGGCGTTACTATCTTTATAGCCTGCTTAACATTTTCAGGAGTCAATCCGCCGGCCAGTATTATCCTCCCGGCCTTTACAGCTTCCTTGGCAACGCCCCAATTAAAGAGAGCGCCGGTGCCTCCCTCAACTCCTTCTTTATATGTGTCCAGAAGATATGCGGAAACACGGTAACGTTCCGCTTCCTGACTGACCCCATGCCCGCGCGCTCCAACAACCTGCGCCCCTTTCATTTTGAATGTTTTTATAACCTTGCCGGATATGCCTTGGCAAAACTCAGGAGATTCGCTGCCGTGAAGCTGAACCACATGCAGACCAACGGTTTTGATGATTTCATTTATCATGTTTGCATCTTCGTCAACAAATACGCCTACCGTAGTCACAAAAGGCGGCAGTTCCCTGATAATCTCTTTTGCCTTTTCAGGGTCAATAAACCTGGGACTTTTTTTATAAAATATAAATCCAAGGGCGTCTGCTCCGTATTCGCACGCTGCCAGGGCATCCTCAAGGTTTGTTATGCCGCAAATCTTGACTCTAACCAAGTCCCATCAACTCCTTCAGTTTCTTTCCCATATCGCCCTCCCTCATAATCGCCTCGCCGACCAGAAAGACGTGAATACCTTTTCTCTTGAGCATATCCACATCGTGATAGCTGTTTATCCCGCTTTCACTCACAACTACCCTGTCTTTTGAAACCTTCGCGGCAAGATTCAGGGTTGTTTTAATATCTGTCTTGAATGTCTTTAAATCCCTGTTGTTTATGCCTATAATTTTTGCGTTAGTTGATAAAACCTTTTCCAGCTCTTCCTCGTCATGAGTCTCGACAATACAACTCATGCCAAGGTGATGACTTGTGTCGAGAAACGAGTCTATCTCTCCCTTTTCAAGAATGCCTGCTATGAGAAGTATCGCGTCCGCGCCGGCTGCCCTTGATTCATAAATCTGATATTCATCAAAGATAAAATCCTTCCGCAGCACAGGGATTGAAACGGCAGCCTTTATGTCTTTTAAATAATGTATATGTCCGTGAAAATATTTCTCCTCTGTGAGAACCGATATGGCCGCTGCGCCGTTCGCTTCGTATGTCCTGGCTATTTCAACGGGCTTGAAATCTTTTCTGATAATCCCCTTTGACGGGGACGACTTTTTCACCTCCGCTATTATCTTTATGCCTTTGCCTTTAAGAGCCTTGATAAAATCCCGCGTAGGAGGAAGCTGCTTAATCCGCATCTTTAGCCCTTGAATAAGCCCCTTCACTGGAGAATCAGCCTTGAGCCTGTCCAATTCGCCTTTTTTGTTGGCTATAATCTCATCCAGTATCATTTGTTGGTCATCTCCACCAGTTTATTTAATTTATCCAGCGCTGAGCCGCTGTCTATGGAACCCCTTGCAGCAGCGATGCCTTCCTCAATGGAATTGGCCATTCCACCTGCAACAATGGCTGCCGCGGCATTTAAGAGAACCACAT
>CAZVZI010000299.1:0-1715 GCA_964631455.1 uncultured Thermodesulfobacteriota bacterium
ATTGCAATGAATTGGCCTGAGTCGTAATTGTCCTTAACATGGCCAAACGCACCAATTACCTTTTCACTGCCAACAACAAATGCAAGTCTCCAGCCTGTCATGTTAAATGCCTTTGAAAAAGAATGTATCTCAACTCCAACATCTTTTGCGCCATCAACTGATAAAAAGCTTAAAGGCCTGCCTTCAAAATTGAGCGCTGCGTATGCGGCATCGTGCACAACAACAATATTATTTTTTTGGGCAAACTCTACGACTTGTTTGAAAAAATCTATCGTTGCTGTTGCGCCTGTAGGATTATTGGGATAATTGATATACAGGAGTTTTGCCTTTTTTAGATCCTCCTTGCTTATAGTGCTAAGGTCTGGCAAGAAATTATTTTCTTCCCTCAGGGGTAGATTAATAATCCTTCCACCATACCACTGGGTATGAGTTCCAAGTATTGGATAGCCGGGGACTGATACTAATGCAACATCCCCTGGATTAATGAATGCAGAAGGCAGCATCGCAAGGGCTGGTTTTGAACCAATGGAATGCAAAACCTCTTTTGCCGGGTCTATGCCTTTTACACCGTAAAATTTGTCCATATATTTTGCGACAGCGTCTTTCAGCTCCTGAATGCCGTTGTCTGCATATCCTCTGTTTTCCGGCTTGGCGCATTCTATCTTTAGAGCCTCAACTACCATAGGGAATGCCATCTCATCCGGCTCGCCAACGCCAAAATCAAGAAGCTCTACATTCGGATGCTCTTTTCGAGCTTGTGCCTTTGCCCTTTTTATTTTTTCAAATTTGTAAATCTTTGTCTCTTTGCCAAACTTATTGCCTCCTATCCTTTCGGCAAAGAGATTCTGGATGTAGCTCTCTGGCACTTTGATACCTCCCCTTTTTAAAGATAGTAAGCAGTTGATTATGAATCAGGGAATCGGTGAGCGGGAGAATCGGGGAGCAGTAGTCTCCGTTTCTCCCATTCTCCCCTTTCTCCGTTTCTTTGTTGCTTTCTGCCTACTGCTTACTCCTTACTGCCTACTGCTTACTGTATTCACAAGACTCCCAATCCCCTCTATCCTGATCTCTACCTTATCGCCGGGCTTCATCTTGCCAACGCCTGACGGCGTCCCGGTTGCAATAACATCGCCTGGCAATAAAGTCATAACATGTGATACGAAACTCAACAAATGATAAACATCAAATATCATATCCTTTGTGGAAGTGTCCTGCTTTTTTTCATCATTTAAATAGGTTTCAATCCTTACATCCAAAGGATTTAAATCAGTCTCTATCCATGGCCCCATTGGCGCAAATGTATCAAACCCCTTTGCCCTTGTATACTGGATATCCTTGCCCTGCAGGTCTCTTGCAGTAACATCATTAAAACATGTGTAGCCCAATATATAATCTTTGGCTTCCTCCTTTTTTACCATGTAAGCCTTTTTACCGATAACAACCCCAAGCTCACCTTCGTAATCCACGCGCCTTGACATATGATGCGGATAAATAATCTCGTCTCCGGGTCCGATTATGGCTGTGGATGGTTTCATAAAGAGCATAGGCTCCTCTGGCAGAGGCTTATTGAACTCTGCTGCATGGGCCTTGTAATTAAGGCCAATCGCTATAATCTTGGACGGCTCACAGGGGACCAAGAGTTTAACTAAATTGAGTTTATGGGTAATAGGAGTCTTTTTAAAATTATTAAAGATACTGCCTTCGATTTCTGTAAT
>CAZVZI010000299.1:1725-2659 GCA_964631455.1 uncultured Thermodesulfobacteriota bacterium
ACCGTGCAAGTTTCATTTTAAAAACCGTACATATGTGCGTTATACGTGATGCAGAAAAAATCCTCCCCCTTTATCCCCCGCTGGAGGGGGACAGGGGGAGGACATAACGCATCACACACACGCATCACGGCCTTTCTCTTTTCTCCACCATTGCCTTAATCTTAAGCCTCAACGCATTCAGTTTTATAAACCCCTCTGCATCCTTCTGGTCATAAACAACATCTTCTTCAAATGTAGCAAAGTCAGGATGATAGAGCGATTTGTCCGATTTTCTGCCAACCACATCGCAGTTGCCTTTGTAGAGCTTTACTCTTACCGTTCCGGTGACACCCTTTGCTGCCTCATCAATCATGGTTTGCAGAACCTTTCTCTCCGGTGAATACCAGTAGCCATAGTAGACCAATTCTGCATAACGTGGAATGAGACTGTCTCTCAGGTGCATCACCTCTCTGTCCATAGTGATGGATTCTACAGCCCTTCTTGCCGCATGAAGAATTGTGCCGCCGGGCGTTTCATACACGCCCCTGCTCTTCATGCCCACATATCGGTTTTCCACCACATCAACCCTGCCTACGCCGTTTTTCCCGCCGAGCTTATTTAATTCGGCCAAAAGTTTTGCAGGAGACATTTTTTTGCCATTTACTGCAATTGGGTTGCCATCTTTAAATGCTATCTCAACATACGTTGGCTTATTCGGCGCCTTTTCCGGTGAAACACTTAAGAGAAACATATCCTCTGGCGGCTCAGCCCACGGGTCTTCCAATATGCCGCCTTCAAAACTTATGTGAAAAAGATTCCTGTCTGAACTATATGGTTTTGCCTTTGTAGCAGTTACAGGAATATCGTGCCTCTCTGCATAATCTATTAAATCAGTTCTTGATTTCATATCCCATTCGCGCCACGGTGCAATGACCTTGATATGTGGATTAATTGC
>CAZVZI010000300.1:0-2653 GCA_964631455.1 uncultured Thermodesulfobacteriota bacterium
TGGGTTATGCCATTGACATGTACACCTTCGGAACTTTGGAAGCTACACACCTTCCGGTTGCCACAATAATTGCCCTGTCGTTGGCGGGTATCAATGGCTTTGCGGCATATTTTTACGGCGACAGCGTGGTACTCTTTTCGCTCAGGGCACAGCCCATCGAGTTTAACAATCCTCTGCACAAGAAACTCCACAATGTAGTAACAGAGATGGCTTTGGCAAGCGGTCTTCCCATGCCGAAGATATATATTATTCCGGATCCCGCGCCCAATGCCTTTGCAACAGGCAGAGACCCACGACATGCCGTGATTGGTGTAACCGAGGGGCTTCTGGAAACCATGAATAGGGAAGAGCTTCAGGCCGTGATCGCCCATGAGATGGGGCATGTAAAAAATCAGGACATACTTTTGATGACTGTGGTGACGGTTCTGGTGGGGACAATAGTTTTACTGTCTGACTGGGCTGTAAGGGCGTGGAAATACGGCGGCATAAGGACGAGGCGAAGTTCAAAGGATAAAGGCCTCCATCCTGTGATCCTTCTTATCATTGTCCTTTTTGCCCTTCTTGCCCCGCTTCTTTCCAGAATCATTGCAATGACCGTGTCAAGACAGAGAGAATATCTGGCGGATGCATCTTCTGCGGAATTTACAAGAAACCCATTAAGCCTTGCAAGCGCGCTGGAAAAGATAGCCGGAGCCTCATCGCCTGTGAGGGCAGCGCATAAAGGCACAGCGCATCTTTTTATAAGCGATCCTCTGCAAAGAAAGATTGATAATAAAGAAGGTTTTTTTGCCGATGTCATGTCGACGCATCCGCCAATTGAGAAACGGATAGAAATATTAAAAAGAATGGCGTATCAATATGAACCCAGTTAGAAGCTATATGAAATGGGTAATAGTTTTAACTGGGAAGAGTTTTATATTTTGAAAAGGAGGTTTCTAACTGGGTGAACGAACAAACCGATAAAAACCTCACCTGCCCCGAATGCGGCAACGGCCTTAAGGAGGTTTATGCAGAGGCAAACTACGGGAGGATTCTCCTTCTTGACCAGTGCGATGTTTGCGGCGGCATATGGTTTGACAAATGGGAGCTTTATTATCTTAAAGATGCCGAGGCAAAGAGATTGGATGCAGTCAATATAAACAGCCTTTTAGCCGGCAGCCCTATGCAAAAAGGCTCGGGCATTTGCCCAAGGTGCGGCGGTGTTGCCCTTCTCCCTTTTCAAGACCCAAATTTGCCGGCAGATTCAAGGATAAACAGATGTGCGAGATGCAACGGGCTGTGGTTGAACAGGGGGGAGTTGGTTAAATACGAAGAACATAAAAACAAGCTGAAGAGCAGATTAGAACCGGCTCATAGCGCATCAAAAGGCGCTGAGGCTGTGCTTGCAGTTGACAGCCAGCAGGCAAAATGGGAAACAGCTGGCCGTCTTGGCGCAGCATTGAGAATACGGCCAGACAACGTTGATGCCGCTCCTATAGAAGATACAAATTGGGACAGAGCGGAATTATCAAAGGATGCCTTGTTTTTGATTCTTCAGATACTGTTTAAAATTATATTTAAGATATAATTTCTATACAGAGCATCATAACTTTGCATACCTGCGTTGCTCCTCGGCTCGTCGTTGCGGCGCATGCTTAAAATACGCCTCACTCCTTGCTTTCGTCGCGCCTTGGTCTGCTTTGTTCTGACGCTCTGTATGTATATTTATTTATGTAGCTATGTATAAACCGGAGGTTGTATGAAAAACAATGCATTTTTCTTTGCCGTATTAACTGCGCTTATCTGGGGCGCTGCGCCAGTCTGCGAAAAGGTCGGCTTAAACGGCAAGATAGACCCTTTTCTCGGAGTTGTTGTAAGAACGCTTCCCATAGCATTCATCGGCCTTGCAGGGCTTGTATTCATGGGAAGGGTAGACAGCCTTTTTCAGGTTGACATGAAAAGCGCGGCTTTTGTTGCAATGGGCGGACTCATTGCAGGCTTTATAGGGCAGATTGTATTCTACACCGCCTTGAAATCCGGCGAGGCATCGGTTGTTGTGCCTGTTGCCGCAACATATCCTCTGGTTGCGCTTGTAATATCAATTCTGTTTCTCGGCGAGGCTATCACATGGCAGAAGGTGACTGGCATTGGGTTGGTGGTAAGCGGGGTAATGATGCTAAAGTAAGTTCATTTTTCTTACACGCCGAGGTCTTCCTTAAACTCCATGAGTTTCATGATGTCCCGTCTTGTGATTATGCCCACGAGTTTCCCGTTATCCATGACAAGAAGCCTGCCGATGTCAAGGCTTATCATACGGGAAAGGGCATCCATTGCATTATCTTCCGGGCGCAGGATGGCATCGGGCGAAATATTGTCCATTACATCCTTTGCCATAGTTGTGCTCCATTCTTCCTTCGGCACAACCCTCACATCGTTCAAAGTGAGTATGCCTGTCACCCGTCCGTCGGATACGACCGGAAAGCCTACAAAGTGATAGCCGAAAAAATATTTTTCAATCACGGTTGTCAGTATTGAATCCTCTGCTATGGTTACAACATTTCTGGTCATTGCGTCGCCGACCTTTATTCTTTCAAGGGTCTTTTTTACCAGAAGCTGCCGGTAGCTGGAGTCAGCGGCCTGCTGGAGGAACATGCCGATAAAAATCATCCAGAGG
>CAZVZI010000301.1:0-599 GCA_964631455.1 uncultured Thermodesulfobacteriota bacterium
ATTGGCAAGAAGAGGTATTGCGATAAGCCCCCGTATGCCTTGTTCAAGCATAAGCGGATTGTTAAACAGAGGCTCTTTTTTAATATCGCTTACTGCAACCGGTTTTCTTGCGCCCAGGATATGGGCGGTCATGCCGTTCGGCCTGACCTTCCATCTGTTTATTTCTAAAAACTTCGGAGAAAAACCCTTGCTCGCCGCAATCTTTAATTCTCCGACACCCGCATCGTAGAGCGCAATGCTTCCTGCAGGCGCATTCACAAATTCGGTGGATTTTTTTACTATGGCATCCAATACATCTTCAAGATGATGGGCGGAGGCAAGCGCCACTCCTATATTGTATAACTCTTTCGATTCAGCCAGATTTCTCTGTATCTCATCCTGCTCAGTCTTTAGTTGGCTTAGGAGGTCCCATACCAGCTTTGCGCTCACTCCCTCTACAATCTCTGCCTTAAGCCCTCTCTTTTTTCTAATCTCTTTTGAAATGGCGACGCTGCCGGTAACATTTATGGCAATGTCTACATCTTTTATCTTGAGGAGCTCTTTATAATTTTTTGTCGTAAATATATTGGAACGTCTCGCCAGTTTTATACCCGGGGCAT
>CAZVZI010000301.1:609-2649 GCA_964631455.1 uncultured Thermodesulfobacteriota bacterium
ATCTTCATCTTTATCGGCAATGCCGGCCACTTCAATATCAGGTATATCTTTTAAAAGGGTAAGCAGGGCGCAACCGCCTTTGCCGGCCCCTATAATCGCGATCTTTTTCATATGAGTATATATTTTAACAACTATTCTGCAATAATGTCAATTGCCTAATTTCCATTTGCCTTATTGTTTGTTTTACGGTATCTTTTTTGATATTTTTGTATCATGGGAATTAAATGGCCAACTTCAAAATAAACTCCAAAGAGAAAAAGAAAGGGTTAAAACAAGAGGTCATCGGCATTATCCTCTTATTTATTTCGCTCTTTCTTACTATCAGCCTCCTCTCCTACTCTGAAGCGAATATTCCATCCAACTGGGGCGGCATTGTGGGAGGCTATACAGCATGGCTGTTACTTAAGGTCGTTGGTTATTCAGCCTATCTCTTTCCCATCCTCATTATTATTCTGGCGTTGGAGTTTTTGATCCGCAGGGAGTTTGAATTCAGGCCGCTCATCCCTATCAGCCTCTTTTTTCTCCTTGTATCGTTCTCAGGACTCTTAAGCAGCCTTGTGGGAAGCGATATATTGAGCGGCGGCGCGCTGGGGAAATATACATGCCTTTTGCTGTGGGATTATTTGGGATGGACAGGAACACTAATCTTTTTTATGGCCATGCTTCTAAGCTCTGCCATATTTGCCACAGGCATATCTTTTGTGGATATAATCGGCAAAGCATATAATCTTTACAGTCAAAGGCCGGAAACAGAAGATAAAGAACCGGAAGATGAAGAGCCGTCTGAGGCAGAAGGACACGACCGTGCATCTCTGCAGGAACAAAAAACAGAAATGAAAAAAGTGGAGCGCCCTGCCATCATCGTTCCGCCTGCGCCAAAAAAGCAGCCAAAGACAAAAGAACCTGCGCAGGAACATTTTGAATTTTTAAAGGCAACCGGAGAATTCCAGCTTCCACCCATATCTTTTTTAGACAGCCCGCCTGAAAAGGCGCATGTGCTGGATGAGGAGGCGCTCCGCACCAATTCCAAAATACTTGAGAAAAAACTCAAGGACTACGGCATTGACGGCCAGGTCATCGCAGTAACCCCGGGTCCTGTTGTCAATATGTATGAATTTGAGCCTGCCCCGGGCGTGAAGGTGGCAAGCATCGTGAATCTCTCGGATGACCTTGCGCTGGCGCTGCGCGCGGCCTCAATCCGCATCATCGCCCCGATTCCCGGAAAGGCCGTGGTCGGCATAGAAGTGCCCAATGCCGCAAAACAAAAAATTTATTTGAGGGAAATTCTGGAAAGCCAGGCATACGCAAAGAGCCATTCAAAGCTTACCTTCGCTCTTGGAAAGGATATATCAGGCAATCCCTTTGCCGCTGACCTGAGCAGGATGCCGCATCTCCTCATGGCAGGCGCAACCGGCGCAGGCAAAAGCGTTACGGTCAACGACATCATCATCAGCATACTCTACAAGGCAACGCCTGTTGATGTAAGATTTTTGATGATAGACCCTAAAATGCTTGAGCTTTCCGCTTATGAGGGCATACCTCATCTTCTCACCCCTGTTGTTACAGATCCGAAAAGGGCGTCAGCCGTGCTGCGGGGAATGGTGAATGAGATGGGCGAGCGATACAAGCTCATGGCCGAGAAAGGCACAAAGAGCATTGACAAATACAACCGGCTTTTTGACGAAGAGGGTTCCAGAGATGAAGACAAGGAAATTCACCGCAGACTTCCATTTATCGTAGTAATAATAGACGAGCTTGCGGATTTAATGATGGCGGCAGGCAAGGATGTTGAGGAATCTCTGGTAAGACTTACACAGATGGCGCGCGCAGCAGGCATACACCTCTTGGTTGCAACACAGCGGCCTTCGGTTGATGTCATCACAGGGCTTATCAAGGCCAATCTTCCCGCGCGCATATCGCTTCAGGTAGCGTCGCGCACAGATTCGCGCACAATCCTTGACACAGGCGGCGCGGAGACGCTCCTCGGCGAAGGGGATATGCTCTTTCTACCGCCGGGCTCATCAAGGGTCAAAAGAATCC
>CAZVZI010000302.1:0-2647 GCA_964631455.1 uncultured Thermodesulfobacteriota bacterium
GCATCATGCGGGTCAAACAAAACCTTGAAAGGCAGTATTCGGAAGTGACAATATGCACCCTTGATGTGCATGGCCTGTTTTCAAAAATAACCGGCGTTATGGCTGCCAATAATGTCAATATTCTCGGCGCGCAGATAAACACTTTAAAGAATGGCGTTGTGCTGGATGTTCTTTATGTAAACAGCTCCACAGCGGAAATTATCACTGATGAGCGCAAGTGGGCAAATGTGGAGCGGGATTTGACCGATGTCCTGACAGGGAAGACTGCAGTGGAGAAGCTTGTGTCCAAGCGCGGGCCGTCCATCCTTGATAAAAAGGCAAAGCCCAAGGTGCACACACGCGTGGATGTTGACAACGAAGTCTCGGATGCGTTCACGGTCATTGACATTCATACGCAGGATAGAATCGGCCTTCTCTATTCCATCACCACAGCGCTTTCAAAACTCGGCCTCTACATCCACATCGCTAAAATCGCCACCAAAGGAGAGGCCGCAGCGGATATATTTTATGTAAAGGATATTTTCGGCCAGAAGATATATTACAAGGAAAGGTTGAAGGAGATACGCAAGGCCATTTTTGAGGCGCTGGGGGAAGAGGCGCCGAGAGAGGAAGAATAATGCCGAACTTCATCTTCTGCGTACATAATCATCAGCCTGTCGGCAACTTTGGGCATGTAATTGAAGACAGTTATAAAGATGCATATCTTCCATTTCTTAAAGCTGTTGAAAAGCAACCGTCTATAAAACTTTCTTTTCACATCACCGGCTATCTTTTGGACTGCCTCTTGCAAAATCACAGCCCATATATTGACATGCTCCATGAGATGGTGAAGAAGGGGCAGGTAGAGATAATGGGCGGCGGTTATTACGAGCCTATACTGGCTGTAATACCGCCGAAAGACAGGGTCGGCCAGATACGGATGATGTCGGATAAACTGGAAGCGGTGTTCGGCAAGAGGCCGCGCGGGATGTGGCTTGCAGAGAGGATATGGGAGCCGCAGCTTCCACGTTATCTCAAAGAGGCGGGCATGGAATATGTGGTGGTGGACGATTATCACTTTGTAAAGGCAGGGATGAAAAAAGAGGAACTCGCCGGTTATTATATAACGGAAGACATGGGAAGCGCTTTGAGGGTATTTCCCGGGAGCGAAAGGCTCAGGTATATCATCCCGTTTCAGACAACGGATAAGTTTGTGGAAAATATCCGGTGGGTTGAAACTCTTGGAACAAATCCTGCGGCAATATTTGCCGACGATGGCGAGAAGTTCGGCACATGGCCCGGCACGCACCAGTGGGTTTATAAAGAGGGATGGCTTGAAAAATTTCTTCAAACCATCGCAGAAAATCAGGAGCTGATGAAGCCGGCAACCTTTTCCGAGTATATGGATAATAACGAGCCGATTGGCAGGGTCTATTTGCCCACCACATCCTACATGGAGATGGGAGAATGGGCATTGCCTGCCGAGGCATCGGAGACATATACTAATCTGGTGAATGAGGTAAAGACATGGCCGGACGGGGAGCGGGTCAGGAGATTCCTGCAAGGCGGGTTTTGGAGAAATTTCTTTGCCAAATATCCTGAAGCGAATTGGATGCATAAAAGGATGCTTTTTGTCAGTGAGCAGTTAGCAGTAAGCAGTAAGCAGTTAACAGCTCACGGCTCACAGCTTACAACTCACCACTTATTATATCAGGCTCAGTGCAACGATGCTTACTGGCACGGTGTATTTGGTGGATTATATCTGCCGCATCTGCGAAGAAGTGTTTACGAGAATTTGATTAAGGCGGAGAATCTTTTGGAAATAGTAAGCAGTAAGCAGAAAGCAGTAAGCAGTAACAGCTCACTGCTCACTGCTCACAGTTCACTTACCCAAGAGGCTGATTTTGACGCCGATACCTTTAACGAGATTCTTGTCAGAACTCCCTCTCTCAATCTCTTTTTAAGTCCGCACAACGGCGGCTCTATCGTGGAGATGGATTTTCGGCCAAAGGCTGTCAATCTTTCCAACACCCTTTCACGATGGGAAGAGGGGTATCATCACAAGGTAAAAACGCAGTCGGAGAAGACCGGTTCCGGCGAGGCAAAGAGCATACATGATTTAACCATGTCCAAAGAAGAAAGTTTGGATAAACATCTCCATTTTGATGAGTATCAACGTGTGTCTCTGGTTGAGCATTTTTTAAAAAAGGAAGAGACATTGGATGCCTTTAGGAGGTCAGCGCATGAGGAGATGGGGGATTTCGCTCATAAGCCCTATGAAAAGAAGTCAGAAGTCATAAGTCATAAGTCAGAAGTAGGGTGGGCTATGCCCACCGGTCAAGAGTCGGGATTCAAGAATCAAATTGTCTTGAGCAGAGAGGGGAAGGTAAAAGGTCAATCGGTTTTGGTGGAGAAGAAAATATCGGTGAATGATAATGAAGTGGATGTGAAATATCGTGTGGCAAATCTTGAGACAAAATCCCCCCAACCCCCCTTTGAAAAAGGGGGGACAAGGGGGGATTTGCGGTTCGGCGTGGAATTCAATCTCATCCTGCCGTGCTGCGACGGCATGGATGGTTTTTATGATATTCAACCCCCCCCTCCCCCCTTTAGTCCCCCTTCATCCCCCTTTTTCAAAGGGGGAAAAGAGGGGGATTTTGTCAAAGGG
>CAZVZI010000303.1:0-2642 GCA_964631455.1 uncultured Thermodesulfobacteriota bacterium
ACCCTCTGTCAAACAGCCCCGAAGAAAAAAAACTGATAAGTTATATAAAAAGCAATCAGAATATCCCTTGGAAAAGAATATATCGGAATCCCGTACATGTGTATTTTTCACACAGTCGACATGTTTCGTCCGGCAAATTGGCATGTGAGACGTGTCATGGCGATATGGGAAAGACATCCAGACCGCCCGTTAAAGCCCTCGTTAATCTTGGAATGGGCGAATGCATCGCCTGCCATGAGAGAAGAAATGTGGATAGGAGCTGCATCGTTTGTCATAAGTGACCGCGGACTCGATAAAGCTGAATAAAGGCCGGATTGGTTCCATAGTTAGAAGGCATAAGGAGCGCTGAATGGGGGAAATTACGCGAAGAGAATTCTTAACGGTGATGGGGGTAGCTGTGGGCGGCGGAGTGTTGGCTTATGCCCCTGATGCAGCTGTTAAGGCCTTTGATGCAGCTTGGGGAGAGGATTGGGTGGAGGTGCCCAATGGACCCGAAAGCTGGATTACATCATTATGCCGGCAGTGCCCCGGAGGATGCGGCATCCGTGTGCGTATGATCGGGGATAGGCCCACTAAGATCGAGGGCAATCCCTTCCATCCTGTTAACAGGGGCAAGTTATGTCCCAAAGGCCAGACCGGTTTGATTGCCTTGAATGACCCGGATAGGATTAAAGGTCCTTTGAAGAGGGCTGGTGAACGTGGTTCCGGCAAATGGAAGGAAATGACCTGGGACGAAGCGACCGGTATCGTGGTCAACCGGTTGAAAGAGATACGCGCCAAAAATAGCTCTCACACTCTGGCCATTATGGATGGAGATTCCAGCGATCTTACGAAGATGCTCTTGGAAAGATTCATGCGCCAATTTGGGTCGCCAAACTACATTCATGTTCCCACCGGATTGGATTATGGCAGTGTGGACGCCTTTTATCTGATGCAGGGCAATAGGGACGGCGTCGTTTATGATATGGAAATGGCAAATTACATCGTGTCTTTCGAATCAGACCTCCTCCAATCGTTTTGGTCGCCGGTGCAGGTCATGAACGCCTTCGGTTATACAAGAAGAGGAAAGGAGCCCCGCGGCAAGATCATGCAAGTCGGATCCCGCTATTCGATTACGGCAGCAAAGGCGGATGAATGGATACCGGTAAAACCGGGGACGGAAGGCGTTCTCGCCCTGGGAATGGCAAACTTCATCATCAAAGAGGGATTGCACGATAAGGCGTTTATCGAGAAGCATACATTTGGATTTGAAGACTGGAAGGACCCATCGGGCGCACAACATCAAGGCTATAGAACCCTCGTATTGCAGAATTTCTCTCCAAGCTTCGTCTCAGAGATTACCGGAATTTCAATAGAATCCATATTGAGATTGGCAAAGGAATTCGCCACCCGAGGCCCCGCCCTGGCAATAGGCGTAAGAGGAGATATTTATCAACAGATGGCCATACACGCTCTCAATGCCCTGGTAGGAAATATCGATAAACCGGGAGGCGTGTTGACCGTAAAGAACAGGCCGGTTTATGATCTTCCGGCGCCGGCCGTTGATGAAACTGCGCGAAGAGGCCTGCAAATGCCATCCATGGCCAGCGGCGACAATGGTAAAGCTCCCCTGGCAAATTCAAATCTCACAGGCATTTCTGAGAAAGTCTTGCAGGAAAAACCCTATCGCATCAGTACGTTGTTTGTTTATAACTGCAATCCCCTTTTCAACAATCTACAGGGAAACATTTTATCTCAAGCGATGGCAAAGATACCTTTTGTTGTCAGTTTCTCTCCTTACATGGATGAGACGACGCAGATGGCCGATTTTATTTTGCCGGATCATACCTTTCTCGAGAAATGGCAAAGTAATTTCACCGTGACATTTCAGGGCTTTCCTGTGGTAGGGGTGGGCAAACCCGTGGTGAAACCCCGCTTCAATACCGGGGATGCGGCCAATACAATGATTGCCGTCGCAAAAGGGATGGGGACATCGATGGCAAGGGCGTTTCCCTGGAAAGATTCTCAGGAAGTGCTGTCAGACATGGTTAAACAGCTCTATGAGACGAATAAGGGCGACCTCTTTGCACCTGAATTGGATAAGACGTTATTGAGGGAGTTGGTTAGACGCGGGTGGAGGGCTCCCGGATATAGGAACTTTGAAGAATTTTGGGAGGGAATACAGGAAAAAGGAGGATGGTGGGAGCCTGCGTACGCCTATGAGGAGTGGAAACGGGTATTCCAGACACCCTCCGGGAAGTTTGAATTTTACTCTCAGACCTTGAAGCATCATTTGGAAAAGCAGGGATTCCTAGCGGGAAATAACTTAAAAGGGCTGTTGGCGTCGGGAGTGGAGGCAAAAGGGGATCAGCTTTATTTGCCTCACTGGGAACCTAAACTAAATACATCTCTGGAAAACGAAAGAGATTATCCGTTCCACTTAAGACTGTTTCAACCCCTGGTCTTTGCCGGATCTCTCCATGCCAATGATCCTTATTTACAGGATATCAATGGCTTCTATGTCAAACAGAAGTGGCATTCATGGGCCGAGATAGATCCAAAAGCGGCTGAAGAACTTGGCATTAAAGAGGGTGACTTGCTTTGGGTGGAATCGCCTTCCGCAAAGCTGAAGTTCAGGGCTAAATTGACTCCCGGAGCGATGC